>JAIVWA010000549.1:0-3507 GCA_049190255.1 Gammaproteobacteria bacterium
AGCCGTTCACAGGTTCAGGGTTCAGGGTTAAAGTCTAAAGGTTGAAGTGTTCAGCCCAGCCGCTGGTCGCTGAAGCGGCCAGTTAAATCGAAAAGGAAACTCTGAAAAAGCGAATATCGAATATCGAATAATGAATCCTCCAGAGGCGGACAAGTGTCGAATGTCGAAGTAATGTATTCTGCCTGTCGTGAGCCTTTGTGTCGAACGGTCTATTTTAAAAAAAGATTGAGCAAAGCGAAACCACCCTTCGACATTCTGCGGTTCGATATTCGATATTCTGCGGTTCGCTTGTTTTAAAATTAGATAAAGCGTAGCGTCATCAATATTCGATCCGCCTGAGGCGGATTCAATCCTTTCACTGTTCCGGCCATCTGAAGTTTCATATGAGGTTTTGGGTTTCCGCTCTTACGTCCCTCTCTCCTGACACCTGACACCTTTATCTGTTCCGAACTTTGAACCTCTGAACCTCTGAACCTTTGAACCTCTAAACGCTGAACCCCTGAACCCTTACACTACTGTTTCATCAGTCTGACTGTCATCCCATCCGCTAAAAAACTTACGCCGGCCACGGCAATAATGTCTCCGGCCGCAAGACCCTCGCTCACGATGGCCTGGTCATGCTGTGAGCCACGGGTATGGATCAGCGTTTTTTTGACCGTAGATGTCTGGGGGTCATACACAAAGGCATGGCCCTGCTTCGCTTCCTGGACCGGCAGGATCGCCTGAAGCGGCACCAGGTAACCGGGCTGCTGGTTCTCATCTTTTATTGAAAGATTTGCTTCAGAGGTCATACCGGGTTTTATTTTTTCATCCGGCTCAATCAGCTCCAACTTGACCGGAAAGGCGTTGGCTTTAACAGCGGCGGAACCAATGTAGGAAATACGGCTTTTTACAGACTCACCCGGCAGGGTGGGAAAGGTGACCGTCGCCGGGTCATCGATGTGTATCCGGTCAATCGTGGTCTCCGGAACGGCCAGGCGCACCTCCATTGCCCCCTTGGCATCAATTTCGAACACTTTCTGCCCGACCGTCACCTCCTCGTGCGGTTCCACTGACCGCCAGGCGATAGCGCCATCGTAAGGGGAAAGCAAGGTCGTCAAACGCAGATTGCGTTTGGCAAGATTCAGTCTTGAAATCTGATAATTGACTGCGCTGCGGGCGGCTTTATAATTATATTCGGCGGCATCCAAATCACTTTTGGCACCCGCGCCCTGTTTGAAAACCCTCTCCTGGCGCTCGGCCTCGGCCCTGGTATTGACAACATTGGCCCTGGACTTTACAAGTTCAGCCTGGGCCCCATCCACGTCCAGGCGGTAGGGCTCATCATCAAGAACAGCCAGCACCTGTCCTTTCTCAACGCGATCTCCAATATCAACTTTCACAGTCTCAACCTGTCCGCCGACCTGAAAACTGAGGCCGGAGGAATCGACTGCCGCCACAAGCCCGGAGAATTTGCGTATCTGCTCGGTGGCCTGCTCACTGATGGTCATCGTCTTGATGGCCCGGACCACTTCAATAATTTCAGTTTTTTCTTTGCATGCCGTCAGGGCAAACGCTAGGCACAGCAGCCCGATCATCGGCTTTAACGTCTGTTTTGTCATATTAAACCTCCCAAATAATCATGAGAACGCCTCCCGCAGAGCGGGAGACCTCAGGAAGCCCCTTGGAAGGGGCAAAGTCAATTTTTAAATACATAAATCCGAAATAAAGAATGCCTAAAATGCACTAAAGTGTCTAAAATGCCTCACCGGGGCGTAGGCCCCTATGGGCCGGAGGCTAAATTTAAGGAATCCTGCCCTTTTTATTGGTCCAGAGAAAACCGCACTTTTATAGAAGTGATAGCTTCCCCCGCCTAGCCGGAGGCATCCAAACTTTAAACTTGATTTAATACCTCAACCCAGGGTTTAGAGCAAACTAATTTATCATTTTCTCCGCCTTCGGCAGACACAGCACCATACTCTATACCCCCCTTCAGGTCAATTATCTTTTGGATCAGTTCACATCGCAATTGACTTTGATTATTGAATCTACTATTTTCGAATCCGTAGACATACAGTCAGTATTTCGTTGAGGTATTTAAAAATATGAAAAAAGATTATTCACAGTTTCATCAGTGGCTTTCCGAGACGCGGCGGGACTTCCACATGCACCCGGAAATATCCCATCAGGAAACGCGCACCACGGCTAAAATCGTCGCGGTCCTCAAGGAGTTTAATTGTGAAGTACAGCTGTTCGATGATATGACCGGCGCGGTAGGTATCATCCGGGGAGCGCAAGACGGACCCACCATCGGCTTGAGGGCTGATATTGACGCCCTGCCGATCCAGGAACTCAACGACATCCCCTATAAATCCCAAAACCCGGGGGCCATGCACGCCTGCGGCCACGATGCCCACGCGACCATCATGCTCGGTGTTGCCCGCAATATCATGACCTCCGGCCTGCAATCCAAACTGAAGGGCAACGTAAAAATTTTTTTCCAGCCGGCCGAGGAACGTATTGCCGGCGCCAAAGCCATGATAGAAAGAGGCGTGTTGGAAGATCCAAGGGTGGACCGGGTCATCGCCGGTCATATGGCGCCTGATCTGCCGGTGGGCACCGTCGGTGTTTTTAGAGGACTGGGATATGCCTCGGCCGACAGGTTCGAATTGAATATCACCGGCCAAGGAACCCACGGGGCCCGCCCGGAAGAAGGCAATGATCCCATTGTGGCCGGCGCCCATTTCGTCACCACCATTCAATCCATTGTGGCCCGCAATATCAAACCCACCGATGCAGCGGTGGTCACCGTTGGCAAGTTTACATCCGGTGATGTCTCCAATGTCATTCCCGAAACAGCGCATTTAGAGGGCAGCATCCGGGCCCTGTCTGCGGGAGTTCGACAAAAAGTCATTGACCGACTGCATGAAATAGCAGCGGGATTGGGGCAAACCTTCAGCGTCGACAGCCAGTTAATTATTCATGAGGGCGTACCGCCCCTTGAAAATGATATCGAGGTCGCTGAATTTCTGCATCAGATTTCACAGGAAGTTCTCGGAAAAGAAAATGTCTCCTATATGTCGCCGATCATGGGCTCGGAAGACTTTTCGTACTTCACCCTGGAGCGCCCTTCAGCCATCATGCGTCTGGGCTGCTCCAACAGCCGGAAGGGGCTGGAAAGGTCCCTGCATTCGCCCTATTTCGACATTGACGAACAGGTACTCGAAATCGGTGTGGCTATTTTTACCGAGGCAGTCGTCCGGTTTCTGGCGGACTAAGTTTATTGAGTTGATTAGGTTGATTGGGTTAATTGAGTTGATTAAGTTGATTGAGTTAGTTGAATCAACCAGTCAACATAGTCAACTTAATCAACCCCTAACTATGCCTTGCGCCATTAATCACATTCCGAAATCTGAAATCTAAAATCGAACCAATCCGAAATCCCATATCCCAAATCCGCAATCGAGACACCCGCACCCCACTACCCCGCAACACGTAACGCGCAACCCGTAACCCGCAACCCGTAAC
>JAIVWA010000550.1:0-3494 GCA_049190255.1 Gammaproteobacteria bacterium
CCCCAAAACCGAAATCGAAAGACCCGCAACCCGCAACCCGCAACCCGCAACCCGTATCTCATCCGTTCAATCTATTCAATCCGAAATCCCGAATCCCAAATCCGAAATCGAAAGACCCGCAACTCGCAACTCGCAACCCGCAACCCGTACCCCTAACTAACCTCGGCCTGCTGTTGGCTGCCGGCGGGCGGTCCCACGGCCTTTTCAATTATTTCGTTTTGTTCCCGCCTGAATATCGCCGGAAATCCTGTTGCCGGGCTGGATGCCGCTTCTCTGCCAATGTACACCAGAGATTGCTTGATGAGTTCTTCTACCCGTGGCCTGACAAACTGCCACCCACCCATGTTTTTGGGCTCCTCCTGGACCCAGATCCATTGCTTGGCGCCTGAATATTTTTTAGCCATCTTCTTCAATTGGTCCCGGGGGAAGGGATAAATCTGTTCCAACCGCAGGATGACGATGTCGGTACTTTCCAGGTCCCGGCGACGGGCTGCCAGTTCATAATAAATTTTACCACTGCATAACAGGACGGTTGGCGGATCCTTTATGGCGCCGGTATCGTCTATCAGCGACTGAAATGAACCTTGGGCAAGTTCATCTAGGGTGGATACCGCAGCCGGAAGGCGCAACAGGCTTTTGGGTGTCAAAATAACCAGCGGTTTGCGGAATTTGCTTTTGGCCTGACGTCGCAGCAGATGAAAATACTGGGCCGGCGTAGATGGGTTGCAAACCTGGATATTATCTGCGGCACACAACTGTAAAAAACGCTCAGGACGCGCACTGGAATGTTCGGGGCCCAGGCCTTCAAAACCATGGGGAAGCAGTAACACCAGGCCGCTTAGCCGCTGCCATTTGGATTCTCCGCTGGCAATAAACAGGTCAATGATTGATTGCGCACTATTGGCAAAGTCGCCAAACTGGGCCTCCCAGAGTACCAACCCATGGGGCTGGGCCAGTGAGTGTCCATACTCGAAACCGAGAACACCGGCTTCTGACAACAGACTGTCATACACTGCAAAGGACGCCTGCTTCTTTCCCAGGGCATTTAGCGGTATAAATTTCTTGCCGGATTGCGTATCCACAAGGACGCTGTGTCGCTGGCTGAAAGTACCCCGCCCGCTGTCCTGGCCACTGAGACGGATAGGAAATCCCTCTGTCAGCAGGGAAGCAAAAGCCAGTACTTCAGCACCGGACCAATCGAGTCCATAACCGCTATCGACAGCCTTCATCCGTCTTTGCAACAGCCGCTCCAGCTTTGGGTTTAAAGCATAGTCTTGCGGGACGGTATTCAGCTTTTGAGCCAGCAATATGAGGGTTTCTTTTTTCACAGCGGTATTTAAGGGGTCATGGGTAAAGTCGGTGTCGATTTCCCGCCACTCATCATAAAACTCAGGGAACGGAAACGGGCATTCGCTGCCATGGACGGCATCATAGGCGTTATTTAAGCGGGTGTTTACTGTTTCAGTTATTTTCTCAATATCTTCTTTTTGAATAATTTGCTCTTCTAGTAGTTTATCAGCATAAATTCGGTGCAATGAAGGCCGCTGCCGAATCTGTTCGTACATTAGCGGCTGGGTGAAATAGGGTTCATCCCCCTCATTGTGTCCATAGCGTCGATAACAGACCACATCAATCACCACATCTTTGCCGAATTCCCAGCGGTAATCGGCCGCCAGCTGAAATATGTGTACCAGCGCTTCCGGATTTTCACCATGTACATGGAAAATCGGGACCATGAGCATTTTGGCAACATCGGTGCTATAGCGGGTCGAGCGGGCATCTTCGGGCAGGGTGGTGTATCCGATCTGGTTGTTGATCACCAGGTGAATCGTGCCGCCGGTTCGGTAGCCTTCGAGCTGGGACATGTTTAAGGTTTCGGTTACAATGCCCTGTCCGGCAAAGGCGGCATCCCCGTGAATCAGCAGCGGCAGAACGCGGTTTCGATGGTGATCGGCTATTATGTCCTGTCGGGCCCGGACAAATCCTTCCACCACCGGATCCACCGACTCCAGATGGCTTGGGTTATTCATTAAAAACAGGCGCAGGTTTTGATCGGCAGCTGTTTTTATGTCAGCCAGATAACCGTTGTGATACTTCACGTCGCCGGCGCCCGTCAGATCATCCGGGTTGTAGCAATTTTCAAACTCGCCGAATAATTCTTCATAGGGCTTTCTTAAGATATGGGCCTGTACGTTTAATCGACCGCGGTGGGCCATGCCCAGTATTACTTCCGAGCATCCTTTTTGAGCAACATGGCTCATCAGGTGGTCTAAGGCCGGTATGATCGCATCACCGCCCTCGAGGGAAAAGCGCGTGACCGCAATGTATTTCTTATTGATGAACTGCTCAAACAGGGCGGCCTGGGTAAGCTTTTCCAATATGCGGCGTTTGACGGAAGCCTCTAATGGCAATCTGTTGCGCACCGGTTCCATCCGGTCCAGCAGCCAGTTGCGTTCGCCCGGATCCTGCAGATGCATGAATTCGACACCAATGGAATGGCAATAGGTCTCTTTGAGAGCCTGGATAATTTCACCCAGGGGCATCCTCTCGGATGCTGTAAACCGCCGGGCAAAAAATTCACGGTCAAAGTCTTGCGGCGTGAGTTTGAAAGCTTCCAGGTTTAAAAGGGGATGATCCGTCGGGCATGCTGCCAGCGGATCCAGGCAGGCCATTAAATGACCGAGATCCCGGTAGCGATAAATGAGGGCCTGAACCCGGGATTGCCGCCGCAGATGATCTTCATCGGCTGTTTCTCCGGCCGGTTTCATTCCGGAGGCAGCCAGATCAAATCCTTCAAAGAAAAAGCGCCATTCCCTGGAAAGCGAATGCGGATCTGTTTTCCATCGCTTATACTGGCTGTCAATAAAGTCAGCGTTCCAGGCTGCCGTAAGATTCATAGTCCTCATATCCGTTTCTCAGGAGCGTATATCAGACACTGTTTTCCGGCGCCCCTGTGTGAACCAGGGACAACCCCATGTATTCAAGGCAGATAATATGGAAAAGACGGTTATGTGTCAAATATTTTCTGATGGGTCTGACCCATGATATCGGCAAAATCTTGCTGTTGAAAGCCTTTTCTGAAATTTCCACGGGCGAATCACTTAGTATCGATACAATCGAAGCCAATCTCCAGGAAGCGCACATCGGATTGGGCAGTATGCTGCTCAAGCGCTGGGGATTTAATGCCGAATTTATCAACGTTATCACCCACCATGAAGACGAGGAGTATAGTCCGGATACCGTCAAGGAGATTCTGGTCGTTCATCTATCCAATATGCTTACCCGCAATATTGGCTTTAGCCTGTTTGAAGAAGTAGATCTTGCTGAAATTCAATCCGCGAAAATACTAAAATTGGAAACCGAGAAGATTGAAGCTATCGGTGAAGAGGTTAAAACCATCATTTCGGATGTGGCCCACCTCTTTTAAACTTCGAAGACAGTATCTCCAGAGTTCTATTTTCTATACCAGACTTTAATATATCCTACACCGAAAT
>JAIVWA010000551.1:0-3488 GCA_049190255.1 Gammaproteobacteria bacterium
CGCCGGTTAAAAAATCCAGGGCGGGAGGAATGCCGCCTTTTAAAGCTTCACTTGAACCGGCCAGCGTATCGTGGTCCGTTATTGCAATCGCCTTCAGCTTGAGCTTTAAGGCATGGGAAACAACTTCCGCCGGCGTAAAGGTGCCGTCAGAGGCCGTTGTATGAATGTGAAGGTCGATCCCCACATGCTGATTATAATCCAAGGGCTTTCTCCAAAGCCTCCTCTTTGGATTTACAATCAATGCATTGCGTGGTTACGGGTCTGGCCTTCAGCCGTTTGAGTGTGATATCTTCGCCACAGGATTCGCAAATCCCGTAGGTATCGGTTTCCATCCGATCCAGGGCGGCTTTGATTTTTTTGATCAATTTGGCTTCCCGGTCACGGATTCGGAGCATAAAATTGCGGTCGGCCTCCAGGGCCGCACGATCCGTTGGATCCGGGAAATTTTCTTTAGTCTCGGTCATACCGGTGACCGTATTGCCCGCCTGGCTTAAAAGTTCTTCAAGCCGTTCGGTGAGATAGTTTTTGAAAAATTCTTTATCCTTCTTCTTCATGATCAGACCTCATGAGACCCCTATTTTTTTCCGCTCTTAAAACGGAATTAGATAGCACAACCCAAAATCCTTGTAAAGAATAAAAATCGTAATCCCGTAAAAATCAGAAAAGCAGGTTTTTATGAGTGTGTTTTGTATTCTAACATACCGAGATAATGTGATATCTTTATACCAAATACCAAACACGAAACACCAAACACTTAATGAATTCGACTTTATACAAATTCATTAACTTTCTTTAAGAAATTTTTCAAGCTGTTTCATATTGGCAACATTATAAACTTTGGCCGGATAATCCGCGGGCAGGATTTTTTTCAACAGTCCGGCAAGGACTCTGCCGGGACCGACTTCTACAAAGACTTCTACATTTTCATCCACCAATCTTTTCATGGCATCATACCAGCGCACGGGACTGCACAGCTGGCGCCCCATGATCTCTTTAATTTCGTCGGGATCTTCCGATGGGTCGGCGGTGACATTAAATAATATTGATTTTTGAGGTGCGCTAAACGGGGTAATATCAAGAAATGCGTTGAACTCTTCCTCGGCGCCTTTTATCAGTTCACTGTGCCAGGCGCCGCTTACTTTTAAAGGCACAGACTTGGCCCCCTTTTCAACCGCCAGGGACGACACTTTCTCCACCGATCGGGGTGCTCCGGTGATTACGATTTGCAGCTCGGTGTTGTGATTGGCAACCGAAACGATTCCATCCTTTTGGACCTCGGAAACAAGCTCGGCAACCGCATCGATGGGAAGACCGACGATTGCATGCATCGCACCCTTATTCCGGGTTGCCTCCCGGTGCATCAACTCACCCCTTTTAAAAACCAGCCGGCCCGCGTCCTCCTTTGAATGGACACCCGCGGCTGACAGGGCACTGTATTCGCCCAGACTGTGGCCGGCGCAATAGTGAAACTCGACATTTTCTTTTGCAATGGCCGCCAAACAGGCAAGGTTTACCGCCGTTACGGCCGGTTGAAGATTAACCGTCATGGTCAAATCTTCCATTGGACCTTTGAAACAAAGTTTGGAGATATTGATATGGGTAATTTCCTCCGTCATATCAAAAATTTCCCGGACGACGTCATATTCGCGGTAAAATTCTTCACCCATTCCCACACTCTGGGAACCCTGTCCGGGAAAGAGGAACGCTTTCTTTTTCATAATGTGTTCTCCAGATTGAAATAATTGTTGGTTTTGTTTATATGACGGAGCCTCGCCTTTAGCCTTCTGCCTTTTACCTTACACCTTCAACCTTATACACTTCCATTTCCAGCATCGAGTATCCAGCATCCGGAGCGCAGCGACGCTATTCATCCAGCTTAAAAAGTTTTCTGACCAAGTCAATATGGTTTGACTTATCGCCGGTCATACTGTTTCTTTTCAAGAACATCGTCGGGTGATGCAATATTTTATTGATCAGAGAGTCGGCCATTTTTTTGATCGCCTGGGCGCCTGATTCCGGAATTTTATTGGATTGCAACGTTTTTCTGATTTCAGTTTCAGCAATGGATTCCAGTTTATTTCTCAATGCGACGATGGTGGGCACCACTTCCAAACTGGCGGACCAATCCCGAAATTGGATAACCGCTTCATCTACGATTCGTTCTCCTTTGATAGCTTCTTTTTGACGGTCTTCGATGTTTTCATCAATAACGCCCTGAAGATCGTCAATGTCATACACATATGAGTTTGACAGCCGATTCACCTGGGGGTCTATGTCCCTGGGCACGGCAATGTCGATGAAAAAAATGGGCCGATTGCGCCGGATTCGGATAACGCCTTTGACCTGATCCCGGGTGATGACAAAATCCGGGGAACCGGTCGAGCTGATGATGATATCTACAACTTTTAAGCAATCTGCAATTTCTTCGAAACGGAGCGCCTGACCGTTAAAGCGCCTGGCCAACTCAACGCCGTTTTCAAAGGTGCGGTTAGCCACATAAATGTCTCCAACTTTGTTTCGAATTAGGTGCTCGACGGCTAATTCAGCCATTTCGCCGGCACCTACCAGCAGGACATTCTTTCCTTCAAGGGAACCGAATATCTTTCGTCCGAGTTCTACGGCGGCATAACTAATGGATACGGCATGGCCCCCAATACCGGTTTCGGTGCGAATCCGTTTGGCCACGGAAAAAGTTCGGTGCAAAAGACGATTTAAAATAACGCCGGATACCTTGGCTTCCGTTGCCAGGCGATAAGCATCTTTCACCTGTCCGAGAATCTGGGGCTCTCCAACCACCATGGAGTCCAGACTGGAAGCGACTCTGAATACATGACGCACCGCTTCGTCGCCTTCATGGATATATAGGGAATCCTCAAATGCCTGGCGCGGAATTTTGTTGACTTCAGCGATGTAGTCCTTGGTCGAGTCAATGGCCTCACGCTTATTTTCCGTCACAACCAGTACCTCGACCCGGTTGCAGGTAGAAAAGAGAAGTAACTCCTTGATGTGGGGCTTGCGGGAAAGTGTCTGGAGGGCGGACGCCGACTCATCCTCTGAGAAGGCAATACACTCCCTTAATTCCACCGGAGCGGTTTTGTGGTTTATACCTATGAGGATGATGTCAGGCATAGCGACGTTTAATAATTCCGGCACTTAGGGTTTGTTAAAGTCCAACATTTATACAGAAAAAAAGGTTTCGGGTGTCAGGTGTCAGGAGCATGGACTGAGATTACTGAAACCTCGTATGAGACTCCGTAGGTCAATGACTCAATTCGGATCAAAATTACCGTTTCGATGGCCTAACTTGATTGAACAGCGAACCGCAGAATATCGAATGTCGAACCGCAGAATGTCGAAGGGTGGTTTCGCTTTGCTCAGTCTTTTTAATAAAATGGACAGAATACATTCCTTCGACATTCGATATTCATTATTCGATATTCGATATTCGTTTTTTATGCTTGTTTGAGACCCAGCAAGGCCAAAGTTTC
>JAIVWA010000552.1:0-3478 GCA_049190255.1 Gammaproteobacteria bacterium
GAGGATAAAAAGAAATTGTTCCTCAGGGGACTTTTTGGCGGCGGCGGCAGCGGTCTGACCAAAGATCAGCCTGAAAATAATATAATGCGGGGTGCCTTTTATGCCCTGGGCGCCGCCCTGAGCGGGGCCCAGACCACCGCGCTTTGTTCGTTTGACGAAGCCTATACCATTCCCACCCCGCGAGCTGCTTTGCTGTCTTTACGCACCCTTGAGATCCTGATGGATGAGGTTGGACTGCGTGACACGGTGGATCCCCTGGCGGGATCTTACTTTATCGAGACCCTGACGAAAAAAATGGAGGAGAAGATACTCGAGGAGATGAAGCAAATTCAGGAGATCGGTGGAATGGTTCATGCCGTGTCGACGGGCTTTATCCAGCGCAAAGTCGCCCGGCAGGCCTACGAATATGAAAAAGGGGTCCAAAACGGAGAATACATCAAGATCGGTGTCAATAAATATGCCGATGAAGTTGAAGATCAAACCGATGTGGAACTCCATGAATACAATGAAGAATGGGTGGACCAGCAGCTTTCCAACCTCAAGGAACTGCGTCGGACCCGCGACGATCGGGAAGTTACCCGAACCTTAAAAGAACTGGAAAAAGGAACACGGGCCGGTAAAAATGTGATGCCGCTGCTGGTGGACTGCTGCCGGGCCTATGCCACCGTAGGAGAGATGGCCGGCGTTTTCCGGGACCTTTTTGGAGAATGGGAAGAACCGAGTATATTTTAAAATTTCAATCACAGCAACATTAGATTTAGGCTCTTTTAATTTATATCGTTGCTTTTTTTGGAGAAATTAAATTCGAAATCCGAATCTCGAAATTCGAAACAAATTCGAATACCAAATGACAAAAATTCGAAACGGAAATACAGATAGTCTTTTTTAAATGACAACTAATTCCGTTAAAGTTTAGAAAATTTGAAAATTGTGATTTTGTATTTGTTTCGTATTTCGCATTTCGTGCTTCGGATTTCCAATCTGTTTAAATTATAAAGCGCATAAATGAATTTCGCTCTTGGAATTTCTTAGGAGACCCAAATTGACTAACGGAACCTACAGATTGGGCTGTGACATCGGCGGTACTTTTACGGATTTTGTTCTCGTCAATGACGACACCGGTGAATTCCAGATTAACAAATGCCTGACCACACCGGGAGATCCCTCAGATGCGGTCGAGCAGGGCATCCGCGAATTGCTGGAGCAAACGCCCGGGTTTATGCCCAAAATTGATGAAATTATCCACGGGACCACCCTGGTGATCAACGCCATCATCGAGCGCAAAGGAGCTAAAACCGGTCTGATCACCACCAAAGGTTTTCGGGATGTTCTCGAGTTGGGCCGTGAGATGCGCTACGATGCCTATGACATCTTTGCCGAATACCCGCTGCCGCTGGTCCCACGATCACTTCGTTACGAAGTTTCCGAACGCATTACCAGCGATGGTCGTGTAATCAGGGCCCTGGAAGCCAAAGATGTACAAAAAGTGCTTTCCGAACTGCTTGAATCGGGGATTGAATCTCTGGCGGTGTGTCTTATCAATTCCTTTGAGAATCCGGTGCACGAGATTAAAATAAAAGAAATGGTTGATCAACTGGCCCCGGAGCTGTCTTTATCCACTTCATACGAAGTTTTGCCGCAGATCCGCGAATACGAAAGGACCTGCACCACCGCAACCAACGCCTATGTCAAGCCGATTACGGCCCGGTACCTGGCCAAACTTTCCTCCCGCCTGGAAGCCTTAGGATTTAAGGGAAAACTGTTTATCATGTTATCCAGTGGCGGGATTACCTCGGTCGAGACCGCCCGGCAGTTTCCGGTGCGAATCATTGAATCCGGACCCACTGCAGCCGTTATCGCATCCCAGCATTACGGCAGGATGTTTCAGATAAAGGACATTTTCTGCTTTGACATGGGCGGGACAACGGCCAAGTCCTGCCTGATCCAAAAAGGTCACGCCGGGCTGGTTTCCACATTTGAGGTGGGGCGCGTCCAGCGGTTTAAAAAGGGAAGCGGTCTGCCCATTCAGGTGCCGGTGGTGGATTTAATGGAAATCGGGGCCGGTGGCGGCAGCATTGCCAAAATGAGCAAAATGGGTCTTTTACAGGTGGGGCCTGAAAGTGCGGGGGCCGATCCGGGTCCGGCCTGTTACGGACGCGGGGGCGAAAATCCCACGGTGACCGATGCCGATCTGTTGCTGGGCTATCTGGATCCAAACTATTTTCTGGGCGGTACCATGCCCCTGGATATGGCGGCTTCGGAAAAAGCGATGGAAGAAAAAGTTGCCAATCCCCTTGGGACAACGCTTGTGGAAGCAGCCTTTGGAATCCACGACCTGATCAACGAAACCATGGCGGCCGCAGCCAAAACCCATATCGCCGAAAAAGGCGGCAATCCGAACATCGTCACCATTTCCGCTTTTGGTGGTGCCGGGCCGGTGCACGCCTATGGCCTGGCCAAAAAAATCGGTGCGCCTCGTATCCTGGTCCCTCCCTTGGCCGGGGTGGGATCTGCTCTTGGGTTTTTCACCGCTCCGGTGGCCTTTGATCTTACCCGAAGCCACCGCGTCACCCTGGACGATGCCGATTTGAAAGAGATCGAGAGCTTATTCCGGGAGCTTGAAAAAGAAAGCGCCGCTATCCTCCAGCAAGCCGGCAAAGACGAGGGAATCATTTTTGAGCGCACGCTGATGATGCGCTTTGTGGGGCAGGGTGCGGAAACCGATCTGTCGATTGACCGGAAACCCTTTGACCAGTGGGGAAAGGATCAGATTCGCGGGCTTTTCGACGATGCTTACAAGAAGTTATACGGTCGAACATATCCGGAAACACCGGTCGAATTGGTGACCTTTAAGGTGCGGGCCAGCCTTCCGTCACGAGAGTTCCACATACCCCCTATCCGGCAGACTGAGACGAAACTGGCGGACTGCATAAAAGGCGAACGCAGTGCTTTCTCTCTGGTCCGCAAGGAATACCTTCCATTTACAGTTTACGATCGGTATAAACTTTTTCCGGGTGCGGCGATGCAGGGCCCTGCTATTATCGAGGAGCGGGAATCGACCATCATTGTTGGTGAGGATGCCAGTGCCCGTGTGGATGAGTATGGGTTTGTATGGATTAATTTAAATTTAAAGGACGAAATTTAAATTAGTATAGGAAAAACAGTGATGAATGAAGAAGTGAAAAGCAGCAATCCGCAATCCGCAATCCGCAATCCGCAATCCAATTTTGATCCTATCACGCTTGAGATCCTCTGGCGCAGGCTGGTTTCGATCGTTGACGAGGCGGATGCTTCCGTCGCCCGGACCGCTTTTTCAAGTCTTTTGCGCGATGCCCATGATTACACCTGTATGTTTACCGACAGCCGGGGGCAGGAACTTGTTCAGGGAACATTTTGCACGCCGGGTCAGGCCGGTGCCATGGCTTTGGGTGTTAAAAAATTGGTCAACTCAATCCCCCTGAGTGATTACCGGCCGGGT
>JAIVWA010000553.1:0-3471 GCA_049190255.1 Gammaproteobacteria bacterium
GGCCCGGCCCTTGGCCTTTTCAACCGGATATTTTTTTTCATTGATTCGCATTTTCTCTTCGGCGGCCTGAACCGGATCGATCCCGAGGCGGTCTGCCAGCCGGGCAAGATAAATCATGACATCGCCGATCTCTTCTCGAATTTGTTTCAATTTTTCGGCATCAAGCCGGTTGCTTTCTTCCTGGGTCAGCCACTGAAAATGCTCGACAACTTCTGCAACTTCAACACTCAGTGCCATCGCCAGATTTTTAGGGGAATGAAATTGATCCCAGTCTCTGTTTTGAGCAAAGGCCCGAATTTTTTTTGTCAGTTCTTTCATTTTTAATCAAATTAGGATGGGTCCATATCCTCAAAAAAATGGGCGCTGTGATTTTTGTACTGTTGCGCGACCTCCCGGTTGTAGACCACAAACTGATCGCCATCAATGGCGGTAATATGTCTGTTCGGGCGGCTGAAAATCTGAAACGTTCGATTAATGATTTCATCGGCCGATATGATGTGATGATTGTAGCCCAATACATAATGCAGATCGACGTGTCGCCTGGCGTTGCCCCATACCAGTGTTCTCAGAAAATCCCTGATGTCGTCGATCTTCTCTTTCATGACTCGCACGGGTGTCCGGTTGAAGTTCTCATTAAAGGCCGAGAAATAAATATTGGCCGGGAATATGGGCTGCAGTGCGAGCATGTCGTCAAATAATTCTTCCGCGTATTTATGGGCGGCGCCTTTTATTTTTCGTCCGGCAAAGGGGTCTTTCAGATCAGAGGTGTCTATTTTGCGAGGCTCGCCGAATTTTATGGACAGGTTGGCTTTTCTTTTGTCACCGCAAAATTCTTTTACGATATACCCCAGGTCCTTTAAATAGATATCTCGCTTATTTTCTCCGGATTCATAAAGCCGGGCCAGTTCAGCAAAATGTTCATCTTCTAAAACGCGCTCATAGGCGATGTTGACCGGAACAGCATAGGTGTCGATATTGGCGAACAACGAGGCCTCAATGTCGATTTGAAAAGGGAGATGATGATAGCCGTCAATTTTTCCGGTATAGCTTCTACCGGTTTTGGTGCCGGCCTTTTTCAAAAGATCAAAAAAACCCTGTTTAATGGCGGAAAAGCCCGGAAAGGTGACATACATTTGTTTTTCTTTGACGAGGTGGTAGCGGTAGGCACGGGTTAAAGAAATAATTTCCTTGCGTCCCATTTCTATTTCGCTGCCGTCCGGTTGCCGGACACTCTGCGGTTGACGGAAAACTTTAAACGCGCCCCGGGTTGATAAGTAGCGCGAGATGCTCATTTGATGGGTATCAGCGATGCCCTCAAGCCCCTTATTTATAAATCCGGGCAGCACCTCTTTGAAAATATCGATATCGTCGATAAACAGATTTGAACCGCCCTCAATCAGCACCTTCATATTATATTCTCTAAACAGGATTGAAAGCAAAATAAAGTCGGCTTCGCTGAGATGATTGGGCTTAAAGGTAATCGCACAGTCCGGGTTGGCTTCTTTCAGACGTTTGACCTCCTCAAGGCCGATGATCCGCATGTTAAAGGTGTTGCCTCGGGCCAGTTGATAAATTACCAGCTCCAGCGCGCTAATATCCTGCCAGTCATGTTCGATCAGATGGAACATGGATTCCATTTTTTCATATTGTTGTATTTTCATGGCTTAGAAATTATAGGGGCGGCTTTCCGATCGGCAATCGTAAAATCCTTCAATTTCTTCTCCGAGTCCTGCCAGATAATCCTGTAAGTCCTCTTCATTATCAAAAGTCAGCGTTCCCACGTGACCGCTGCAATGCGCTCCGGCCGCATCCGGCTGTCCCTGGCACATGGCGACCAAAAATTCATTGGTTTCGCTATGGAAAGTTTCGGCCAGTTGCTGCTCGGTAATTATTTGTTTGGCGTGACCGTAGGCGTCGAAGTATACGTAAAATTTCATGGCGTTTTATAATTTTTCGAATAAATCTCCGAGGCTTTTTAAATGGGTTTTTTCCTCATCAGCCATTTTATACAGGATCTCCTTTACCTGCGCGTCCTCACTTTTGTCTGCGTAGCGCATATACAGATCCATGCCCTGGGCCTCGAGCATCATTGCGAAACTAAGCACATCGGTGGCATTTTTAAAGGCCGGTTTGCTTGATTCCAGCAGCTTATCAGGATCAAACCCGCCTTCCATCAGCTCGGAATTGACCTTGTTTTCAAAGCTTTCGATCGTCGTGTCTGCGGCATCAATTGCTTTATACAGGTCAAACAGCCGTTGCTTGTGCCGCTCTTCAATTTCAGCCAATTGAGAAAGGACCTTGATAACCTCCGCTTCGATTGCCATCTGGGTTGCGGCGGCATAAAATTTTCGCAATCCTTCTTCCAGACCATAGGCCAGGCAGATGATATCCTGCGGTGTTTCATCACCCTTGACAAGCATCATCCCCATTTCGGGCGGGCCTGCGGCCGCCTGACCCTGCCAGGCAGCAATGCCCCCTTTTAAGTTGTATACCTGCTTGAACCCTTGGCCGGTCAACATTTGCGCAGCGGCACGGCTGCGTCGGCCGGCGGCTCAATAGGCGATGACCGGTTTTTCAGGATCCAATTCCTGCAACCGTTCGTTTAAGGTCGGAAGCGGTATCAACTGACTTCCGGGGATACGGGCGCCTTCGTATTCCACAGGCTGGCGCACATCCAGCAGGGTAAAATTGCCCTCCTGGTTGGTGTCAATGAAAGACTGAAACTGCTCCGTGTCCATATTGGTAAAGGTCGAAAATATATCTCTGATGCCCATTAAAATTCCCTCCTTTCCGTCAATGTGGGGATTTTATAGCGTCTGTTTTTGAATCGGATATACAACATATCCTCTTTTTCCTCTAAAATCTTAGCGATCTTTAACAATCCCTTTTCGGCAAATTTTATGGTTTCATCCCCCCGGGTCATGTAAAGACCGTCATCTTTTATAAACAGCTTTCGCGGTTTCAACTTAATCTGCTTTTTGGTGTTCAACACCAACATGATGTCGTTTTCCAGGATGACATCAAAAACAAACAGGGCTTGATCCTCGTAAGGGAAATAAACTTTTTCTTTATAATTCTCCTGGGCCTGGCACAGGTGGTATCCCTTGTGGTCCCGTTTGATGCTGGAATGAAAATAGTCAATGATTTTTTTATGCCTGAACTTACCGTCGGCATTGTGCCAGCAGCCATTTCCATCAAGCCAGAAGACAGCATCTTCCTGCGGGATTTCAATTTCTTTAACTTTGTCTACCATATAAGCAAATGGGTCGGGGTGGGTTTGAAAGACGAACGTCCAACATCGAATCCGCCTCAGGCGGATCGAACATCGAATAATGATGTCGCTCCGCTCCGCAATTTAATTTCAGTTATTTGCTATTTCTGGGTCTCCCGAAGTTCCTTTTTTGGATTCTTGCCCTTGTTTTTGTCTTTCATTCAACATTCGATGTTCGATGTTCGATGTTCATTTTTTTC
>JAIVWA010000554.1:0-3463 GCA_049190255.1 Gammaproteobacteria bacterium
CTCTATATGACAGCCTGGTTCGATGAAAATGACAATTTTATTTTTATAAAAGATATTTACGGTCGCGACCGGGCCGTTCTGGAGGGGTTAAATGAAGAATTTACCATCTGGCAAACCCGTGCGATCAAATAATTATTTATCTTCCATCCTCTGCAGAAAATGCGTATCAATCTCACCGGCAATGAAGTCTTCGTCTTTAAAAACTTTTTTGTAAAACGGGACGGTAACTTTGATCCCTTCTATCTGAAATTCATCCAGCGCCCGCTGCATCCGCCTGATCGCCATGGGCCGGTCTTTACCCCACACCACCAGCTTTCCGATGAGTGAATCATAAAAAGGGGATATTTCATAGTTATTGTATATATGGGTGTCCATTCTGATTCCCGGACCGCCGGGAAGGATCAGATCTTCAATCGTGCCGGGAGACGGCATGAAATTGTCTTCCGGGTCGGCGGCATTAATCCGGCATTCGATTGACCATCCGTTCAGACGGATATCATCCTGCTTAAAATCCAGCCTGCCGCCGGCGGCAATCACAATCTGCTGCTGTACGATATCGATGCCGGTAACCAGTTCGGTGACCGGATGTTCGACCTGAACCCTGGCATTGATCTCCATGAAATAGTAATTTTTGTGTTTGTCTACCAAAAATTCCATGGTGCCGGCATTTGTATAACCGATGGAACGTGCAACCAGGATGGCGATCTCTCCCAGTTTTTCCCGCAGGTCGTCGTCCACAAATGGTGAGGGAGACTCTTCAATCAGCTTTTGGTATCTCATCTGGATGCTGCATTCGCGTTCACCGAGGTGAACAACGTTGCCGAATTGATCCGCCAGGATCTGGATTTCGATATGCCGCGGTTTTTCGATATATTTCTCCAGATAAAGATCCGGATTGCCGAAGGCCGCCCGGGCCTCCCCGGAGGCGACCGCTATCGCTTCAGACAATTCTTCCCGGCCATGGGCGATGCGCATACCCCTTCCGCCGCCGCCGCCTGAAGCTTTCAAAATTACCGGATAGCCAACGTTTTCGGCAATTTCGAAAGCCTGTTGCGGTGATGAAATAATATCCTCGCTTCCGGGAATTACCGGAACGCCCAAATCTATTAAGGTTTTTCGGGCGGCGGATTTATTACCGGCGCCGGCAATGCAATCAGCAGTCGGGCCGATGAATACCAGATTGTTTTCGGCACAGGCCCTGGCAAAGGATTCGTTTTCAGAAAGAAAACCGTAACCGGGATGGACAGCTTCAGCGCCGGTTTCCTGGGCCGCTCTCAGAATGTTGTCTATGTTCAGATAGCTTTTTCTGCTGAGGGGTGGACCGATATTGACCGCTTCATCCGCGTATTTAACGTGCAGCGCCGCTGTGTCGGCATCCGAAAAAACTGCCACTGTTTTGATATCCATCTCTTGGCAGGCTCGAATTATCCGGACTGCAATTTCTCCCCTGTTCGCAATTAAAATCTTATCAAAAGCCATGATTTATTCTTTTTATATTTCGATTTCAATGAGTTCCTGATTTTTCATGACCGGATCTTCATCTTCTACAAGGATCTTTTTCACGACTCCGCCCTGACCTGTTCTCAACTCCGTAAATATTTTCATGGACTCAACCACACAAACCACATCGGAGGCCTTGACCTGTTGTCCAACCTCCACCAATGGATCTGCGCCCGGAGCTGCGGCCCGGTAAAAGGTTCCCATCACCGGTGAAGTTATCATGTAAGTTTTGGAACTCATTGATTTCGCACCTTTCTCCTTCATATTTTTCAACTTTTTAGGTAAACATACTTGACACATGGCTATAATATAGGTCAAGTATATTCTGCAAATCACCACGAATACCTAAAACCAATAATCATAAGGAGGAGGAAAACATTATGAAGAAAGTCATCATTGTACTGATCGGATTAATTTTTACTTTGGCAACGGTTGGCGGCGCAGTGGCGAAAACCAAATGGGATTTGCACCTGAACTATCCTATCGGGAATTTTCATTCTAAAGGTGCCCAGCAATTTGCCGACAGGGTAAAGGCGGCAACCAACGGCGAGCTTACCATCGTACTGCATGCCGGTGCCGCCCTGGGATTCAAAGGCCCCGAGCTGTTACGGGCGGTGGCCGAAGGGCAGCTTGTCATTGCTGAGGTCCCCACCGGCATGGTGGAGGGTGATGCTCCGACGCTGGCTCTTACAGCCCAACCGTTTGTATCCAGCAACGCCTTTGAACAGCGTCTGCTCTATCAGCTTGCCAAACCGGTCTATGCCAAGATCCTGAAAAAATTCGACCAGTTTACGCTTTACACTTCGGTGTGGCCCTTTTCCGGTATTTATACCCAGCGGCCCGTCAGGTCGGAGTCGGATCTGAAGGGGCTGAAAATGCGGGTTTATGACGGCACCGGTCTGGCTTTCGGTAAAGCCACCGGTATCGCGGCCCGCAAGATGCCCTTCAGCGAGGTTTATCCGGCGATGAAGGCCGGGCTTCTGGACTCCATGTACACGTCGTCCGTATCCGGTGTTGATGCCAAAGCCTGGGAAATACTTAAGTATTTCACGCCTATCAACATTGTCGGCCCGGTGAACATGATCAATGTCAACCTGGATGCCTGGAACAAACTTCCGAAAAACATCCAGCAAACGGTCCTGGAGATTGCCGCTCAAATGGAAGACGAGATGTGGAACCTGGCCGGTGACATGGACCGCAAAAGCCGGGCAATCCTTGTCGAGAACGGCATGATCATCGATCCGGTGGACAAAAAATTTCGTTCCGAACTGGATGCGATCGGGAAAAAACTGCGATCCGCATGGGCAAAAAAGGCGGGTGGTGACGCTCAGAAGATCCTGAAGGAGTATGACAAGATAACCGGCCGTTAGGTCTTTACCCCTGAATGCCAATGAGCGGGTTTGGGCTAACGATTCGCCAGACCCGCTCATTGTACATCAGGACAACTAATTTTGGTGATAATAAAATGAGCACCCTAGTGGGACTGATCGAAAAATTGAGCGATTGGATGGCCGGGATATCCGGCGTGATGCTGGGGCTGATGACCCTGTTAATTCTGGTTGAGATCTTTCTATGGAATATTTTTCAAAAGACGACCCTTATTGCCGATGAATATTGTGCTTACGGCCTGGCCGCTATTATTTTTCTGGGTGCCGGCTACTGCCTCAAGGAGAAAGGGCACATCCGGATTACCTTAGTGCTGGGCTTTCTGCCGGAAAAACTATCACGGATAATCACTTTTTTGGCTACAACAACCACAACCGTTTTTATGGGGTATCTATGGTGGTATCTGTTTAAAATGGTGCGATCTGCTGTGCGTTACAACTCCACGTCGGGGACCCTGACCAATACGCCTCTGTGGATTCCGCAGACACTGATGCTCATCGGTGCGGCCTGCTTTTTTATTCAGCTGGTGGCAGTGACTATTAGAACCTATCAGGCCATCGGGAGCGGGGAGGAATTG
>JAIVWA010000555.1:0-3434 GCA_049190255.1 Gammaproteobacteria bacterium
TAACCCCGGTCATCATCACGGAGAGGGGATATCTTCTGGCAACGGTGCGGCTACCCCATGTAGAGCTTCAAAAATAAATTTACGATGACAAGCGCAAAAATAGACGGGACCAGCAGGGCCTTGAATCGCGCAATTGAATCCGGGATGAGATCTTTAAGACCGAGATACCCGCGGCTCAAACTGAAATATATTCCGGCCAGCAGTATGGTCCCCTGAATTAACGGTATCCACTCCGGATAGAAAGGATTGAAGGGATAATTGGCGGTTCCCAGAAGATTCCATCCCAACCCCAGTGGATCCGACAATACCACTAAAATGTAGTTGTAGTTCACCATCAGCATGGGCAGACTGAAAGCGATCCAGGCAAAGATACCGAGGGGCACCAGCATATAGGACAGGCGCAGTATCAGCGCCCGGTAGCTTACCCGGCTGCCGGCCAGACGCCTTGATGCCAGCGCCACCAGGGCCAACAGTCCCGGGAAAACCAGAAGAGCCAGACCCCAAATTGAAGCGATGTAAATTAAAAAGGGGATCAGTTCCCGGCTCTCGGTGACGTTGGCCGCATCCTTAATCACTCCCCAGGGACCGCCCATGGTAACGCTGAAAACAATGGCGATCACGAGCATGATGATAATATTGAACATTTCGTCGTAGCCCCGGGGCTTCCGGTCTGATCCGAATGGTCTCAGGAAAAATCCGATATTATCTTTGGGACAATTCTTGATACACTCGGTGCACATGCCGCAATAGTTGTTGCGATTCATCGTCCCGATATATTGCTGCCAGGGACAGGCCCAGCCCTCGGGCCCGCCGCTGAAACACGACTTTTCTTTATGTTTTCTGCAAACGTCGCGATCGATGGCCCGCAGCTCCGTCATCGAGGCCATGGAATAGGTCCCCAAAAATCCGCCGACCGGACACAGATAGTGGCAAAAAACCCGGCGCCGGTAAATCAGGGCCAGGGCCAGGCTCATCAGAAGGATGCCCAGAAACATAAAGGCCGTGGCCACCGGGCGGGTGATTAAAATCATACCAAATGAAATCAGGGCCAGAAAAAGAACATTTTGCAGCCAGATGTTATCCATTACCTTAGGCCAGTCCTTTTGCAGGCCGGTAAAGCGGTGATGCAATTTTTTAAACGGCTTTTGAATGTATCTGACGCCGGTCAAGGTTCTTCTGCTCAGCCATTCGGCGGGCGCCGGCAACGGGCATACCGTACACCACAACCTGCCGCCCAGGGGCACGATGATGGCTTTTAAGACAAACCACCACAGAATCCAGACAACGATAATCGCGATATTGCGATTGCCCACCGGGCTTCCCCCCAAACTGCTCAGAATAAAAAGGTAAAATACAATGAAGTTGGGCAGGATCACTAAAAATTGAAAACTGCGCAGCTTAAAGATTTTTTTGAGCCAGGGCCAGGTTTCCAGGAGGTTGATGCGTTTAAAGCCTGCAAAAGCCGAACCGGTATCGGTGCGGATATAGAGCAGCAGACTGAACACCAGCCAGATGGACAGGGAAATAAACAGATAGTAGGAACTGTTGGGTTTTACGATTAATTCCCCGGTCATAAACGGATGCAGGTTGCCGCAGGTCTGGGTGCACCTGAAGGTGAATTTGCCCGCTTTTTCAGCCACAAATTCGACTTCGGGAACCCGGTCCCAGTCACTTTGCAGACCACCGTCATCATCTTCCCAGGTATATTTGAGAAAGGTGGCCCCCTTTCTCATGATAAATTCCAGCGGATACCCGTCCAACAAAAATCCATGGGTGGCATCCAGGGAAGTGGGCTTTAAAATGACGGTATCGCCTTGATTGACAATAATCCGCGATGGAGAATAACCGTATTTTTTAGCTTCCAGGGAAATGATGCGCGTTTTTGCTTGGGCGGGAAAAAATTGAATCGACAGGGGGATTGCCACTGCCAGGGCAAGACTCAAGAATATTAAATACCACGCTTTTTTTCGGTTCATTTTGACCAGTCATCATTACTTTATTTTATTAGAATCAGTTGGCTGCCTTCGATGTGGCAGCTACGACATCATTGTCAATTAAATTTTCAAACAGGGCGATTGCCGCTTTGGAATCCCACTCCCGTGGTCCACTCACCTGACCGATGATTCTGCCGGTTTTGTCAAGGATATAGGTGGTGGGAATCGCCCGTATTCCGAACGAGGCACCGACCTCGCCGGTGGAATCCAGCAGGGATGTAAATGTCAGTTTAAATTCTTTGAAAAACGCTTTTACCTGTGACGCCGACTCCTGCAAGTTGATGGTCACCATTGCAAAATTTTTGTTTTTAAGCTTTTGATGCAGTTTTTCCATGGACGGCATTTCAATCCGGCAGGTGGGACACCAGGTGGTCCAAAAATTGAGAAACACGATTTTGCCTTTAAAATCGGAAAGGCTGATATTATTGCCATTCATATCCTTAAGGTTGATTCTAACCGGATCTTCAGCCGGCGGGACCTTGATCACGCCCACGATACCAAACAGCCGGTCCATTCCCCGGCTGTCGGTCTTTGCCAATAGTTCGACATCAAACAATAATAAGGCCGTAAACCCGCAAAAAATAAGGGCCATAAAAAAAAGCGCGCAGCGCCTCAAAGATAGTTGTTTTTCATTTGTACAAAACACTCGGCACTCCCCTTTTGAGGCCAAATTGTACGGTTCCATCCCCGCTATCAGGGACAACGATGGATTTCTTTTGAGTTTTTAGTTTTTCATGCCGGGTTTTGATAGAATACTTCCCGGGCGGAAGATCGGCGATGCCTTCCAGACCCACCTGCTGCAGATAGCCTGAATCGGGAATTTCAAAATTTCCTTTTCTGTCGGTAACTGCAAAATAGGGGTTTTTCATGACCAGAATATAAGCGGCCATTTCGGCATGCACGTCACAGCGCACCTCCACAATTCCCGGTTTATCGAACACCACTGTTTGGCTCTTGCCCGGCTTGTAACTGCCCAGGTTAAACGTTTTCGTCCGGGACATGGAAAAAACATTGTGGTCCACTTTGTCATTGTTGGGGAACAAAACGGTGGATCCCACCGGAATCGGCAACACACGGGGAATGAAGGCCAGGTTTTGCTGATCCATAACAAATTTGGTTTTTGAAAGGTCGACATCCACCGCCGGCGCTTTTGGAAGATAGACAACGATATCGGCCGGAGTGCGCAACCCTTTTACTTTTACGGTTCCTTTGATTTTGCCGGCCAGCGTGTTTGCCGGAAAGGCCATCAGGGCCAACACGGCCAATGAGAACATAACAGTTATTAACCTTCGCAATTCATTTTCCTCCTAACCCGGATAAACCGGAAAATGCCTAAAGTGCAATTTAGGCATTTTAGGCATTTCTTTGGATAACTTGATTTTCCCACAAAAAAATCTTGCCATAAAATGCACAAATATAATTTCTAAGGTACTAATAACT
>JAIVWA010000556.1:0-3417 GCA_049190255.1 Gammaproteobacteria bacterium
TGGTTTCCTCTCCTCACGGAGTTTGGCTCGCTGGTGGTCAGGATACGATCTTCCACCAACGCCGGGGATATTTAGTATACCGGCCTTCCCTGTTCCGGTCATTTCACACAACTGTCATAACGAGATGCAGCGGGCCTCCCGGGGTGAACCCCGGCTACTTTCAGCGCACGATCGTCAGATATACGGAGATTTCCATGATGGATAGAGGTGTTGATTCCCAGATTAAACAAACCGCTAATTTCTAATTATTTTGAACAACATGAAAATTTTCAAAGTATTTTAACCGGAACCGATTAGACCGGTTCCGGTTTGTGTTTAGAAGTTCATCTGATCAGTCTGGGATCGAATCGATGCTTCGATAAATTCAAGATTTCTTTTTCCGATTTTCTGTAAAGCGGCGATCATTGCATCCAGGATCAATTCTTCCAATTGTATTGTGATCTCATCCATTTTTTGTTCATATACCAACTCTTCTTCTAAAGGGTTCATATTTTGCTCCTTTTGTTTAAAAGACTTCCGTAGCAGCCAGCCGGACATGCTCGGCATTGACAACACCGGACTTATCAGCCGTTGCTGCAATAAGCGCTCCTCTGGCCAGGTGGTTTGCTTTTCTAAAAAGTCCGCCGGAACCTTGATGGATGGCTGTCACAGCTGTTGGATCAAAAAGCATCTGATCAACACCAGCAATAGTTAAATGATGTTGCAGGTATTTTTCCATGCCTTTCAAGTCAACACCTTCAAGATGGCTTTTGGCTACTATTCTGGAAGCCAGCGGTTGCGAAGAACGCCAGGTAAGTTTATCGATAAGGTTATTTTGTCCCGCCAGTATGATAGGCAGCCATGGTTTGGAGTCTTTTTCAAACTGGCATATGGTATGCAGTTCGGCAAAGACTTCCAGGCGCATTAATGATGCCTCATCTACTATCAGAACGATCTTCATTTTTTTCTCCCGGATCAGATCGGTTATTTCTTTTTTAATCATCCGAACCATAATGACTTTGGAATTGCTTGAAAGATGGATATCCAGGGCATCAACAAATTGCCGGTAAAATTCCATAATAGAGCCCGAGGAGGCGGTTATATATAGACTGCGATACTCTGATGGATGCAGTTTTTCCAGAGCATATCTTAAGGCTGTCGATTTGCCGCTGCCGACCTCTCCGGTAACAAGTCCGATGGCTCCCAGGCGGATAACATAATCAAAACGGTCTTTGACATTTATAAGTTCCGGTGTTTTTAATATTTCTGACAGGCTTATATCAGCCCTGAACGGTTCTTTATTGAGTCCGAAGAAAGCACGGTAATTATCATTCATTTTGATTTTCTCCTTGTGAAGACCAGAGCTTGCCGCCCCGATAGCTTTTTGCTGGGTTGTTTACATCAATTTGAGGGTTATTATTTTTATCCCTTTTGACCCGGCAGTTGACATAAAGGTTGACCGGACGGATCATCCCAAAGCTTTTGTTCTGATATTTAACTTCCACCTTTTCAGGCTCTGCTTCATGGTATAGCAGTTCTACCCGTTTGCCGATCAGCGGCACAGGGCCTTCGTATAATCTGCCGTTTAAGGTGATGGTTCGATCTTTGGCAACTGTTCTGCGGGCTACTTTGCGAAAATAGTCTTTCAGGTTGGCTGGTGAGTTTCTGAGGCAATGCATCTTACTGGTGAATCGTTCAAAGGGGGTTTGGCCTGTGGAACTATGTTTTCTCTGCTGGTAATCTTCATTGAGCCAGAGGTCAAAGTCCGCATTAAGTTCGGTCAGAGTGGTGGCTGTGCAATTTGCAAGAAAACGACTTCTTACGGTTTTAAACCACCTTTCAATTTTTCCCTTTCCCTGAGGTGTGTATGGTTTGGCATGGATCAAGGTGATTGCCAATGAAGCGGTGATGTATTCGAGGTGCTTACTGCGAAAAGCAGCTCCATTGTCCACATAGAGCTTTCTGGGCAGTCCCCGTCTTGCCAGTGCATTTTCAAATGCATCGAGATAGCAAACCAGATTTTCTGACAGGTAAAAGTGAGCATAGGTTATAAGCCGGCTGTGATCATCGATAATGGCAATCAAATAAGCTTTTTTCATTTTACCATCTACATTGACCTTAGGGCCATGCATTACGTCACTTTGCCACAGATCGTTTGGCAGCTCGGCCTCGAACTTGCGCCGGTCCACCGGTTTATGCTCAGTTAAATTCATCAGGTTATGCTGATGCAAAAAACGATAAACCGTGGATTTGTTCAGCACGATGCCAGGTGTAGGCAATTTAAGCCGGTTCATCTGTTCGATAAGCTGGGACACGGTGGCATCCGGCTTTTGCATTCTTAACTCGATCAAAGTACCACAGGTATCTTCATCCATAGCCCGACTTTGGTCCTGATCGGATCTGTCTTGCGGATACAGTGACTTCAAATCACCATTGCTGCTCATGTAAACACGTATCCAGCGTCTGATAGTACCCTTGCTGATCCTGGTTTTTTCTGAAAAGGGGATTCGCCATTTGCGGGCGCACTTATCCTGTATAAGCCGCTTCCGTTCGGAACGGGTCATCTGGATTGCATTAATAAAGTCGCTGATCACCGAAAAGCGGAATACCCCAACCTCCATTTTCTCATCTTTTGTCATAAAAAGTCCTCCTTTCATGTTTTTTATCCGTGTACAACAGAAAGAAGGCTTTAAAAATGACACTCTTCGGTAGGGTGTGTAACAGACGGCAATAGTTGCAGATTAAATTGAACGGCTCACCGGGATATGGCCCTGCTCGATAAGGTAATCAAAGGCTCTCAATAGTCCCTGATTCCAGGTATTATTTAGAAAAGCGGCTGCCTTTCTGCGCAAAGCCCTTAGCCAATGACCCTGTCGGCTATGGGTAAGACCGGGAGGCCATCTCCCTGTATTTAGTCTGTGGGATATACTTGAACGGATAGTCTCAACGGAGGCTTGAAAACGCTTAAAATAGCCGCGAGGCCTGAGTCTTATTACACATTTGCATACCGGACACCGGTAACGCTTCAGGAATAAAGGCTGATCGTAACCATCAAACAGAGCAGTAACAAAACCATGTCCCCACAATTTATGGGCTTTGCAGCGCGGACACATGTCAAGCTTAGGCCATGAAAAATCACGGCCTTTTATAAAAATATCCTTGAGTTTGGCAGTAAAAAAGATTATCAATTGTCTCGGTTTTTGAGGACCATTCCTTGATCCTCTTTTTGTGAAAGGGCGGTAGGTTCGGTCAAAACTCAGCCGCCCTTTTCTCATAATAAAAAAGCCTCTGTAAAGAGGCTCATTCAATCCGATAATCTTTCTCTATTTGTCAAGCTAATCTGAAAATTTACCTGTGCTTTCAGCTCATTTATTGTGGCATTCTACAACGGGTAAGGTTACTGTTCGACTTCTACAACTCAATAGTCTCAATCGCATT
>JAIVWA010000557.1:0-3408 GCA_049190255.1 Gammaproteobacteria bacterium
CGTCAAAGCTGAATGCCGGATCAAGCTGGATGTAGGCTTTGACAATTTCAGATCCCGGGCGCTCGGGATTATCTTCGCCGATGAGCGCCAGTATACCGATGGCCGGATGTTTGGAGAGCGCATCCTCCACTTTGCTGGAAAAGACTTTGAAGCCGCCCACAATAATCATGTCTTTGGTTCGATCGACAATGGTCAGGTAACCGTCTTCATCCATAATAGCGACATCGCCGGTACGCATGTAACCGTCCTCATCAATGGCATGGGCGGTTTCTTCCGGCTTGTTGTAGTATCCCTTCATAACCAGCGGTCCTTTGATGCAGATTTCACCGGGCTCTCCAACGGGAACTTCTTCACCGGTACCGGGGTCCGCCAGCTTGCATTCAACATTTAAAATCGGCATTCCCACGGTACCCAGCTTTTTCTTTCCTTGGGACGGGTTCATGGTGGACACCGGCGAGGTTTCGGTCATACCGTAAAGTTCCAGGAGTTTGCCCTCCCCGATGATACTTTCCAGGTCGGCCTGGGATTCTTTGGGAAAAGGGGCTGCAGCTGAAATGCAGGTTCCCAGAGTTGAATGATCCAGCTCCTTAAATTTCGGATCGGCCATCAGCATCTGATAGAGGGAAGGAACATTGGCCATATTGGTGGGTTTGTATTTCTCCATTTCCTTGCATATGTGGCCGGTATCGCGGGGATTGGGGATGAGCACCTGGGTCCAGCCGATGAAAATGGCGCTTTCGACTACCGTCAAACCCGCTATGTGAAACATGGGAAACCCGGATAACAGTACGCCGTTGCCCCACTCCCAGCCGAGCCATCTGTTAATGCTCAATATATTATGGGCGGCATTGCGGTGGCTGAGCATCGCCCCTTTGGGAGGGCCGGTGGTTCCGCCGGTGTATTGAATCCAGCCCAGGTCATCAGGGGTCACTTCTACTTCAACCGGTGCGGTGGATCCGGTCTTCAGCACGTCTTTGTGGTAATCCAGAACGGTTATACCCTCAAGGGGTGTCAGTTTTCCGGACGGCACCTTTTTTAACAGCTTTCCCAGCACCTGTTTGATTTTGGGCAGAAACCCGGCCACGCTGGTGGCCACCACCAGTTTGAGCTGGGGTATGTCCCTGGCAATTTTAACAATGTGCCCGGCGAAGATGGCATCCAGCGTAACCAGGGCCACCTTTTTTCCGGTACTGCCCAGATCATTCAGCTGGTATTTGATTTGCTCGGCCGAAAGAAGGGGCGATACGCCGGAGATGGCACACCCGGCTCTGAGCGCTCCGATCAGGCTAATGACATATTCGGGAATGTTCGGCAGATTAATTCCCACCACATCCCCTTTTTCAAAACCGTTTTCTCGCAACATATTGGCAAACTGGTTGGCATACATATCGACTTGCCGGAAGGTGATATCCACTCCCAGATAGCCCAGAGCCGTCTTATCCGGCACTTTTTCAAAGGCCTCCTTGATCATTTCGACGTAGGTGGTTTCATAATCTTTTGGATCAAGATCCTCCACTCCCTCATCCCAATTTTTTTTCCAGAATTTTTCCGAATACCTAGGCATACACTTCCTCCTTTCCCTATCCAGTTGAGGCCGGCATGTTGACGGTTTAATAAGAAGGTGCGGATTAAATACGGTCGAACGTTTAAACAGGTTTATCGGTTAATACAAATGAGTAAGGATAAATTCAGGGGGGTTGATGTTCGCTGTCGGAGACAAAGTGAGCATCCACGTGTAAGGTCGGTATAAGAATTCCGGTGCTGAAAGCGCTGTCAGCTGAGCGTGCGAACTATATCTGACTATTACGGTGACTGATGCGTTGTCAAGAAAATTAGTCCGGGGGAATAACCCGTTTATGATCCCCGCTCTAAAAACCAAATCCCAAGTTCTAATTGGAAAACCTATCCATCATGCACCTTCCACATATCTTCGTCGGTGTAGCACTTCTCGTCGTCATCTTTATAGTTGGTGGCATCCAGCTCGACGTTGCGCACTTCAGCAGCGCCTTTCAAAACCTCCTGGTAGTATTCGTGCTGGATCAGCAAATTCATGATTTCGTTGGTGCCGGTCCAGATCTGGCACAGCCGAATGTCCCGGACTATCTTTTCGATGGGATAGATGTCTGTGTAGCCGATACCGCCCATGATTTGCATGGCTTTGTTGGCAATTTCCCAGCCGGCATCCGTTGCAAAGCGTTTGGCCTCGCTGACGATTCTACGAACGTTGGGTGCGTCGGCATCCACCGCCCGGGCGGCCATGTATACCAGGGCCCGGGCGGCATCCAATTGGGTGATGGCATCGGCCACCATGAATTGGACGGCCTGAAAGCGCCGGATCGCCCGGCCGAAGGCATGACGTTTCTCACTGTATTTAACCGCCACTTCTATGGCCGCCCGCACCCCCAAACAGGCGGCGGCCGATGTCAGGCGTTCGGGGATCATCATCTGCTGAAATACCAGGGCCCCGCCGTGCAGCTCACCGATCAGGTTTTCTTTGGGGACCTTTACGTTTCTGAATACCAGGCGCCCGGTACCGCCGCCCCGGGTACCCAGCAGCCCATACTGGTATTCGGCTTCCACGCCCGGCCCGCGTTCAACCATGATGGCACTGATGCGCTGATATTTATGCGAGTTGTCATCAAAGTTGGTGCGGCAATATACCAGAAACACATCGGCCTCGGTAGCCCCCACCACAAAGCGTTTCTGGCCGTTGACTACAAAATGGTCTCCTTTGTCCTCCGCCCGGCTGGTGGCACCGAAAAAGTCCGATCCACCCCGGGGTTCGGTAAGGGCTTCGGCGCTGATCATCTTGCCCTGCAAGATTGGTTTTAAGAAACGTTCTTTTTGTTCGTCGCTCCCGAACACATGCAGGGCTTCGCCGACGATGGAAGGCATAACAAAGGCGCAGCCCAGGGTGTTGCCCAGAACGCCGATTTCTTCTTCGGCGATGACTTCAGAGGTCCACGGCAGGCCACGTCCTCCCCATTTGGGATCAAACCGCAGGCCTAACAGGTTGTGCGCGGCCAGGTTCTCGACATATTCCCGGGGATACTTGATTTCATCGCGATCCAGGGCCCGGATAAAATCATGGGAAACCTCATCGCGCACAAATTTTCTAACTTCCTGCTGAAGCGCCTTTTCCTCTTCGTTCATTAATGGCTGGTAAAACATGGCTCCCTCCCTTCTAGTCTTCCAGTTGAGTCAATTCGCTTCCCCGTCGCGACAGGTAGATGTGTGAAAATTCTGAGTCTTCGGCCGCGCCGTGCCAGTGCTTCTCGCCGGCGGGGATCAACACCACATCTCCGACCGTGATTTCTTTTTTCTCTGTTTCTGTGGCGATATAGCCTTTGCCGGCGGTGACGATGAGAACCTGCTCGCTGTCGTGGGCGTGAAATTTGTTACGAACGC
>JAIVWA010000558.1:0-3400 GCA_049190255.1 Gammaproteobacteria bacterium
AATTTTATAAAATTGCAAATTTATTGAGGACATAATTTTCTCGGTATCTGCGCAGCTTTTCTTATCTGATTCAGATACAAACCCGCTAAAGGCTGTCTAACCAGGCCAGCGTTTCTTTTTTATGTTCCCAGTCAATCAACTCATCGATTTTGGGATCATGTTTGAGTGTTGATTGACTATATTCGATAAATTTCTTCTGTACGGCTCTTTTGGTTCTTAAATCCATTTTCAGATATATCATAGTGGATTGGATATTTTCATGGCCGAGGTGATTTTTTATATCCGACAGTGATTTGCCGGATGCCAGCATATTGATGGCACAGGCATGTCTGAAGCTGTGCGCCGGATGTATCATTTTAAGCCGTTTGGGTTTCAAGGCGATGGAAAGATATTTTTGGCACAGAAGATAAATTCCCTTACGGGTTAATTGTTTGCCATGCTTGTTGATAAACAAACGGTGTTGATAAATCGGTTTTGGATTTGGCCGGTACTGGGTCATGTAGCGTTTGATTAGATCGGTTGTTTTTTGACTCAACTTGATCAAGCGAAAATTATTTCCCTTACCCAGAATGGATAAGGTTTTTTGGGCCGGGTTGAAATAATCAAGCTTCAGCGTTGCGACTTCACTGGCTCTGGCGCCTGAGTCGGCGAGCAGATGAAGAATGGTATAGTCTCTAAAGCCCAACGGTTTTTTAAGATCAACGGCCTGATAGGCGGCAAAGATTTCTTCGACATATAAGAAACCGACGATCCTTTTTTGTGATTTTTTCTGTGGAATAGCTAAAATGATATCGGCAATTTCCCATTTTTGCGGATACATCAAGCGGATCATTTTAGCCAAGGATTTGATAACAGCTAACCGTTGATTCCTGGTATTGGCTGCATTGCTGCGATCGGACTCCAGATAATCCAAAAAAGCAAGGATGACTTCCAAGCAAAGATGGTCAATTGAAAGTGAAGCGACTTTGATTGAGTAATATTTGGCCGCAAATGGCAAAAAAAGCGCCAACGCCTCTCGGTAAGCTTTAATGGTTCGTTGACTACTGCCTTTGATGCGAAAATGGTAGTGGTCTAAAAATTGTTGAACGCAGGTTGTTAGTTTCATGGTTGATGGGGATGTGTGCGCACAAAATTAACAAGGCCCAGACGCTGATAGGCATCTAAGACTTTGAGATATTTGACCGTATATTGATAATCACGATGACCCATGTAAACAGCCAGAACCGGCAAGGCATTCTGAGCGCAGCCTCCCCGTTTTTTGACACTGCTTAGGGTATTGACTGCAAACGCATGACGAAGGCTATGTGGGGTGGGGCAACTGATGTTTAAGTTACCGATGACTTGTCTGGGCTGATCAAGGCCGATATCGCTGACGGCCCGATGAAAGACGGTTCGCACACGGTTGTCGTTTAATCCTCTTCCGGTAGAGTTTGCTAGAAGGTATTTGTTGTCAACACCTGCAAGTAGGCACTGGCGTACGGCCAGATAGTTTTCAAGTTCTCTGGCCACAGATTGCGGTAGCGGTATCAAGCGGTCTTTTTTAAACTTGGTCTTTTCAATGTAAATGGTTTTGTCGTCAAAGCGGTAATGGTTGAGTCGCAAACGTAACGGCTCACCGATTCGCAAGCCGCATCGCGCCAACAAAACAATCGCCATGTAGCCCGATAGATCCTTTAAGTATTTACACTTTGATACTTTTCGTATCCGGTTACTGACGGCCGACAGTAAGAAGTTTACTTGCTCAGGAGAAAAAATATAAGGCATAATATCGTTTTCAGGCAGATAAGGGATATCTTTGAGCGGGTTTTGGCGATATACACCCGTGCGCACCAGATAGTTAAAGAAGACACGTACGGATGCAACAATATTGTTGACCGATCTGGGTTCAATTTTAAGATCGGCGTGCATCTGCACAAAAAATGAAGGTTGCAACAAAACTTGTTCAGCCTGCTTTTGCTTTAGGTAGCGATCAAAAGTTTTAAGATGCGACAATGATGGTTTCATTGAATAGCCCAGGTTGTGGCGATAGATGAGATATTGTCGCAGCTGCGGAGTGAGAAAACTTTTAAACTTATTCATCAAATAAAACCTCGCGCATTAATTTAATGTGGATGAGAAGATACTTGCGAGTTGACTCGATGCTGTCATGGCCCAGCAGTTCTTTGATTTCAAATAATGAGACGCCGGCTTGCAGCAGATTTTGGGCATAGGTATGTCTGAGCCAATAGGCGGTTGCAGTCGGGTTAACCTTTTGCATATGAACTTTAAAGTGATGATTAACCGTTGTCGGTGTGATGGGAGCATAAGGCGGCACAAGGCTTAAGAACAGGGTTCGATGGGCACTTTGCGGCCGGGCGCCGATAATGTAGGCTGCGATGGCTTTGATGGTAATTTCCGGTACAGGCAGCGTTAAAGGATTATAGCATTTGCGCCAATTGATGTTTAATTCGGCTTTACGAAAAGATATATTATCCAGAGTTATCTGGCATATCTCTATGGGTCTTAGCCCCAGGGTGTAGGCCAACTGGAGCATGGCATAGGTTCGCAGACCGGTTTGCGAAGACAGGTCAATGTTATCAAACAATTTTTTGAGCTCATCGGCACGCAAAAATGTTGGCGGCTTGGCCTGTGCAAACATGTGGGCACCGACTACCAGCGGGGCCAGATCACGCTTTAAAATTTGGCGTTGATGAAACAGATAGCGTAAAAAGCCTCTGACAATTGAGCGGTACGCTTGACAGGTTGCCGCCGCAAAATTACAATTAAAGTCAGCAAAAAAAGCATCGATTTGTTCAATGGTTAACATCGCTAATTTTATCTTCTCTTTTTCAAGATAGCCATCAAAAGCAGATAGCACTCTTTTAATAGACTTTAGGCGTCTGTTGCCGGTTTGTCTGGTTGTCGCGTAGTAGTTCAGATACTGTTCATAGACATTGGGCAGCAAATATTTTTCTGTTTCAATTGGCGTGCTAATTGTTTTTTGTTTCACAAGATACCGGCATAACCCCCTGACAGCCGTCAGCTCACATTTTGTGTTTTTATGAAACTGATAGAGATTTTGTGAACAAAAAGCATGCTGCCAGCCAATTTCATCTTGCGCTACGAAGTCGACAAAATGATTCAAGGCCTGTTCATAATTTTTGATTGTCGCATCAGCATACCGGCTGGATATCATCCATAGCAGGTAGTCATCAACGGCCTGCTTTAACTTTTTGATAGTCGTTTTCATGTAATCACTCCTTGCAGTCAACCACAGTTGTTTAATATCGTTTTCAGATATTTGACGCCTTCAACAAATCGCAGCCCTTTGCAGATGATGACCATGTCGATGGTGTTAAAATTGCGTTCACAGCGAAAACATCTTGCCAGATTGGTTTTGGCTTTAGTGGCGGTTTGAAAT
>JAIVWA010000559.1:0-3384 GCA_049190255.1 Gammaproteobacteria bacterium
CGCATCGACATTAGCCGGCATCTCCTGCAATAAGTAGTAAAGGTTTAAGGCACTGCCGCCCATGTGCCTGCAATAAAAATCAGGCGGCGGCTCCTCGACGGTAATGTTTTCAGACGTTAAATCCACACGTAGAATTTTCCCATATATCCATTTGGCATGCTGACCTCCCTTAAATGGTTTTAATGATGGTGTTAAAATTTGGACACGTTGGCAATTCCCATGCCTGCCGCGTTTTCCCGCAGCTTGTCAGATATCTATTTCGCACACCGCTTCACGTCCATCAATAGGATTTGAATACGGGATAACAGGCAAAAGTGACCGGGACGGAAAAAGATGAGGAAAAGATTAGAAAGAATAGTATATTCAATCTTGCAGTCTTGTCCGAATCAAATTTTATCTCTACAGACATCCATATAAATTTGAGGATAAAGTGTTGTTGCGCATTCCGGGCATATACTGTGGCTGAACAGAGTAGCCGTTTTTTCTGTGATATATGACTCTATTGACTGCCAGGACTCTTTATTATTGGGATCTAAATTTGTTATTCGGATTTTTTTGCAATTCGCACAAATCGGCAAGAAGGATTCTATCTTGCTAATTCTCTTCAGCGCCTTTTCTAGACGCCGGGTATAAAATATTAATAATCCCAATAATATACTGCTTACCAAACCTGTAACGCCACCAACAATTAAGTGTTCTGTATCGAAATAGGGAATCTCTGGGTGAAGAAAAGCATCAACCGTAAGCGTCAATTAAACCGCACTGGCCTGCCGTGGTCGCAACGGCAAATACCATAGGAAGAACGGTCGTCAGTTTTAGCCGCTGACTGCAATAGTGGCGGGGTCCATGTTATACGGCAGCAGGTCTTTGAGATCTTGTTCGGTTTGAACCAACGGCAGTTTTTTAAATATATATCGCAGGTAGCCATAAGGTTCCAGACCGTTTGCTTTGGCGGTTTCGATAAGACTGAAGAAGGTGGCACTGGCCTTGGCACCATCCGGGCTGCCGGCAAACAGCCAGTTTTTGCGTCCCACCACAAAAGGGCGGATGGCATTTTCCACCAGGTTGTTGTCCGGTCTTAATCGGCCGTCTTCTATGTAAATGATCAGTTTTTTCCAATTGTTCAGCGTATAACTGATAGCCCTGCCCAGTAGACCTTTGGGCGGTGTTAGCGACTGGTTGGTTTCCAGCCAGCCTCTAAACTTATCCAAGAGCGGTTTGGCTTTTTCCTGACGCAGCTGATAAATCTGAACAGCATCTAATTCCCGGCGCTGGGCCTTTTTTTCGATTTGATACAAGTCCCCGATATAGTCCAAGGCCTCATCGGCAAGGCTTTTGGGATTGGCCTGCTTGGAGCGATGTTTTTTGCGGACCTTAACGACTTTGACAAATTTGCGCCGTGAATGAGCCCAGCAGCCCAAATGTACAATATTCGGGTTTCGATCCAGGTGATCATACCCGGAAAAATCATCACTTTGAATGTAGCCGTGGTAGTCGTTTAAAAACTCAAGGGCCACTCGTCCACTGCGGGTGCGCTGATATTGATACAGCAAGGTTGGACGATCCGGCAGACCGCCGCGATATACCCACATGTACGATTTAGTGGTATTATCTCGGCCCGCCTCGTTTAACACCTGAAGCGGCGTTTCATCAATACCAATCAGTGGTCCGCTGCGAATTTCAGCTCGCAGAAGATCAATCAACTCCGCGCAGTAGTGTGCGGATTGAACCATCCATTTGGCCATCACCGCCCGAGACATTTCAATGCCCAGACGAGCAAATATCTTCTGCTGCCGATATAGCGGCAGCCCGTCGGCAAACTTTGATACGGCAATATGCGCCAAAAGACCGGCGGTGGAATTGCTTTTGGGGATCAGTTGCACCGGGGGCGGGGCAATCATGACTGTGGGGCCATCATCTTCAACACCCTCACAGCTTTCGCAGGCATATTTCAGCCGAATATGACGTTCAACTTGCAGCCGGGCTGGAATGTAATCCAGCTTTTCGCTAATTTCTTCACCAATACAACTTTTGCGCTGCCCACAACCACACTGCTTTTGTTCTTCGCTAAGATCGTGGATGATATCAATGCGCGGCAGGTCTTTGGGTAGGGCCTTGCGCCCGCGCTTTTTGCGCGCATGGGCTGCAATAACGATCGTCTCCTGACTTGTTTGAGGGTCGCCGGCAGCATGATCATCATCACCATCAAACAGTGGAATTTGATCCGGATGCGGCTCATGCCGCTTTTCACTGCTGCGGCCGAAAAGCTCCATCTTAAACAAGCGAAGCTGTTCTTCCAAATAATGGATTTTTTCCTGATATTTTACTTCCAGATCATCAACCAGAGAAATGACTATATCTCGGGGTAAACTGGCATCGTCGGGTAGGTTTTTCAAGTCCAAATCCATGCCCGAATATGTAGCAAAAAGAAGTGATTTTGTAAATACTTTTTTTCGAAAAAGAAGTAAAAATATCAAGCCACATTCTGGTAGTAAAGTCGCTGGTGAGCACTTGAAAAATCAAGTCCTGCTAGTAACCAGCTTAACTGTTTTCGGTTGATCGTCAACACTTGCTCGGGAAGTTGAGGCCACTTGAAGCGATGCTCTTCGAGCCGCTTATGCCACAAACAAAATCCGTTTTCATCCCAGTACAAAATCTTGATGATGTTTTGGCGCCGGTTGCAAAACACAAACAAATCGCCGGAAAACGGATTGAGTCCCATGGCCTGTTCAACCAACACCGACAGACCGTTGATCGCCTTACGCAGATCAGTGCTACTCAGGGCCAAATACACGCGTATCGAATTTTCCGGAATCATGCCAGCCCCCGCAACGCAAAAATCAGTTGCCGCAAAAGCTGAGCATCAAAACCGGCTCTGATCTCAATCTTGAAGTGATTGTTGATTACCACAGACAGTGATGCGCGTTCCGGCGGGGCTGGTCTATCCAGCAAATCCTCAAATTTGAGCGCCACAAAGGATACGTCTGTTTCGGTCTTTAAAATACGCTTTTTCCAATAGACCAGTTGGTGATGCTTAAGATTATGTTGCCGGCAGTATTCAACCTGGGTTAACCCCGTCTCTTGCCAGCTGTCGATGTGCTGCTTCCAGTAGCTACGTTTTTGTTCAAGCTGCTGGGCTCTGGATTGCTTAACCATGATGTTGCCTCCTTGTTTTTAGACAACATCATGCCACGGCACCCAGCTTTTGGGAAGATGGGGTTAAATTGACGCTTACGTTTCAATTTCGTACGAGGGCAGCGTACAGCAATAAATTTGATCCCATAATGAAACTGCTTCTCTAAGGCTCTCACACATAGGGGTTCTGTTGTCACAAACCGTGCAACCTACTACAAAGTTGTTATGCTCATTAATTTCATAGGTGAC
>JAIVWA010000560.1:0-3382 GCA_049190255.1 Gammaproteobacteria bacterium
GACTACGGGCGCTATTTAATGGAATTAGCCCGGGAAGCGGAATAGAAATTGCGGATTTGGGATTGCGGATTTGGGATTGTTTCGATTTGGGAATTGGGATTGGGGATTTCGGATTTTAATAAGGTAAGATAACTGATTTTTAATTCATATGTATATGGATTCTATACTTTAAACCTTGAGCCCTGCCTGCCGAGCCATAGTCACGCCCTATCGTGACGATAGCTGGCGCCCTCAACATTATTCCTTACAACTTATACCCTAAACCTTCTATCTTATAGCTTTCTTATAACTATATAAATCAGAACATGATCCTTTTAAAAACCCCCAATCGAGACAATCCGACATCCGCAATCGAAACAATCCCAAATCGAAACCTTCTATTTCCTTGACAGGATTCTGGATAAGGAGTAAAAATCTAAGTTTAAAAAAAATCCGAGATAGGGGGATCAATGGACTATAAAAAGACGCTCAACCTTCCGTCAACCACGTTTCCCATGAAGGCCAGTCTGGTGAAACGGGAACCGGAGCAGCTGGAATCCTGGAACAAAGCCGGTTTGCACGAACAAATCCGCGATGCATCCAAGGGCAGAGAGCTGTTTATTCTCCATGACGGCCCCCCTTATGCCAACGGTTACATTCATATCGGTACGGCGTTGAATAAAATCTTAAAGGACATTATTGTCCGCTCAAAGCAGATGGCCGGCTATGATGCTGTCTATGTGCCCGGCTGGGATTGCCACGGCCTGCCCATCGAGCACAACGTGGACAAGGAACTTGGCGAAAAAAAGAAAGAGCTCAGCAAGGCCCAGGTTCGCCGGTTGTGTCGCAAATATGCCGAAAAATTTATCGACATTCAGCGCGAAGAATTCAAACGCCTGGGGGTGATGGGGATCTGGGATGATCCTTACCTGACCATGAATTACGTTTACGAGGCCACCATTGCCAGAGAGTGCGGTAAATTTGCCCGGGATGGGAGCCTGTTTCGCAGCAAAAAGCCGATTTACTGGTGCTTTACCTGCCAAACAGCCCTGGCGGAGGCCGAAATCGAATACTATGATGCCACGACACCGTCGATTTACGTCAAATTTCCGTTGAAAGACGATTTGAGCAAAGAACTGCCGGCACTGGAGGGTAAGGATGTTTTTGTCGTCATCTGGACGACCACACCGTGGACGCTGCCCGCGAATCTGGCGATTGCGCTTCATCCTGATTTTGAATATGTCGCCGTGGATGTTGGAAATAGCGCGGTGTATATTCTGGCCCGTGACCGGGTCGATGCCTGCATGCAGTCATTGGGCATTGCCGACTTTGCAATCATCGGCGAAATCGATCCCAAAGCCCTTGAGAAGAAGCGCTGCGGGCATCCGCTCTACCCGCGCGATTCATTGGTAATTCTCGGAAACCATGTAACGCTGGATGCCGGCACCGGTTGTGTGCACACCGCCCCCGGCCACGGCCGCGAGGACTACGAGGTGGGTCTTGCTTACGGGCTGGATGTTTACTCTCCAGTGGACAACCGGGGTTGCTTCACCGATGACGTCGATTTTTTCAAAGGCGAATTTGTATTTGATGCCAACGAAACTATCAATGCCAAATTGGCGGAAAGCGGCGCCCTGGTCCACAAAGAAACGATGTCGCATTCCTACCCGCACTGCTGGCGATGCAAGGAGCCGGTTATTTTCCGGGCAACCTCCCAGTGGTTTATCTCAATGGAAAAAACCGGGTTACGGAAAAAATCCCTGGAAGCCATCGACAAGGTTCAATGGATTCCGCGTTGGGGGCGGGAGAGAATCTACGGTATGATCGAGACCCGTCCGGACTGGTGTGTATCGCGGCAACGCGCCTGGGGTGTGCCGATCACGGTTTTTTATTGTGAAGAATGTGAAGCCGTTTTGCTTGATGAACGGATCATGCAGAAAGTATACCAACTGTTTGAAGAGCACGGTGCCGATATCTGGTTTGAAAAAGACATATCCGAATTCTTACCGAAAGATCTTGCATGCCGACAGTGCGGCAGTAAAAAATTTGTAAAAGAAACCGATATTCTCGATGTGTGGTTTGATTCCGGAGTAAGCCACGCAGCCGTGCTCGAGCAGCGGCCTTACCTGAGATGGCCCGCCGACCTTTACCTGGAAGGCAGCGATCAGCACCGCGGATGGTTTCACAGCGCCTTGCTGACGGCAGTGGGTACGCGCGGTCGGGCACCCTATGAAGCCGTATTGACCCATGGCTTTGTGGTGGATGCCCAAGGGCGTAAAATGTCAAAATCCATCGGAAACGTGATCTCCCCCAGCAAAGTGATTGGAAAATACGGCGCTGAAATTCTGCGTCTCTGGGTTGCGGCCTCCGACTACCGTGAGGATATCCGCATTTCGGATAATATTTTAAAACAGCTCAGCGACGCCTACCGGCGCATCCGAAACACCAGCCGGTTTCTGCTGGGAAACCTCTACGATTTTGATCCCGCAAAAGACACGGTGGTCTATGACGATATGCCGGAGATCGATCGCTATGCCCTGCACAAGTTGCAGCTCATCGTCGAAAAAGCGCGTAAAGCCTATGACACTTACGAGTTTCATGTTATCTATCATGCCCTTTTTAATTATTGCACGCTGGATTTGTCCGCCTTTTATCTTGATATTCTTAAAGACCGGCTTTACACATCACCGCCGGACTCCGTCCAACGTAAAAGTGCTCAGACCGTTTTGCATATCCAGGCGGAGACAATTGCACGGTTGATGGCGCCGATTTTGCCTTTCACAGCAGATGAGATCTGGCACCACCTGCCGTTGAAAAACGGCGATAGAGCCAGTATCCATATGAGTTTACTGCCTGAAGTAAATCCGGATTTTAAAGATGACGACCTGGCCGCCAGATGGGAGTTCCTGTTAAGCCTTCGCGGTGAAGTCACCAAAAAGCTGGAGGAGGCCCGGGCGGCAAAACTCATCGGGCATCCCCTGGATGCCGCGGTCACTATTTCGGCCGGCGGGGATGCTTATGACGCCCTGCAGCCCTATACCGATGAACTGAGATCGTTTTTGATTGTGTCCCAAGCCACTCTGGTAAAGGAAAATACCATTGAAGGCGCCTCTGAGGGCAGCGGTCTTGACGGTGTGCGCGTTCAGGTGGAAGCTGCACCGGGAGACAAGTGCGAGCGATGCTGGGTGCATGATACAACTGTAGGAACCAACATAGAGCAGCCAACGGTTTGCCGGAGGTGTCAGGAGGCGCTGGTTCAAATAAACTAGTGTAGTGCGCCACAAATACATTTTATTAGTCGAACAGCATATCTAAAAATAGAGGCCTCTTTGAATATAAAAAATTCCAAGCACCAAATAACAAATAATATCCAATAACCAAAAATACAAATTCCAAACAAAGA
>JAIVWA010000561.1:0-3380 GCA_049190255.1 Gammaproteobacteria bacterium
TTTACGCAGCCATTACTGGGCCAATCGAAGTTACGCTGACTATGACGACTTACGCTACGCTGCAATAGACGCCTGGCAGAATGCTGCTCTTGATCCTGAAATAATCAAATCTGTTTGCCGAACTTCTTATGCATAGCGCAGTAATTAAATAGTATAGGAATTTGTATTTGTTAGCTTATGATGCACATAGATGGTTGTCAATCGGTTTTGTATGTTGCAAAGCAGGTTAGAAGGAGTGATCGGGGTGTTGGAGCGAACGTTTCACCGGTTCAGATGGGTCATAACGGAAGTGACCGCTGCATTTGGGGCAGACGATGGCAGCCAATCCCCCAGGTTCGGCTTCTGGGAAAGAATCAACAACGATATCTTCGACCCAATCAGTATGGTCACAGGAACGGCAGCGATACTTGAACCAATCGCTCGGCCCTGTCCATGGTTCGTCGGCTTGCTGTGGTTCCAACGGGCTCTGGTTCATCGGGCAACTCCTCAAACAATGAGAACTCTTTAATGGTACCGTACTTGGGATGATAGATCAATTCCAACAGCATGTCATCCCCACATTTTGGACAAAGCAGCGGGTCTTTACCGAAGCTTTCGAAGAAACGTTGAGCAAAAGGTTTTGCTGGCAGCACTCTGTAGCCCCTGGGGTCACCGGGCATATGGTCAGGTATAATATCTGCAAGTTGTTCTCTCATTTTTTTGTAACGTACGTTTCCGTGAAGACCGTAATATCGAATTCTCTGAAAACCCTTTGGCAGTATGTGTTGAACCATTCGTCCGATGAATTGGAGAGCAGGGAGGGTTTCATGTTCAATCTGCTTGGTTTTGTGATCACGATACCAGTAGCTGACAGATTTGCCATCATAACTTTCGATCCGTCTTACAGAGATAGGCGGCGATACAACATACTTTGCCAGATATTGTGCCAATCCCTTTCCTCCAGGGGGCACATCTCCCTCCTGGAGAAAAGCGACAAAGCCCTTGGGATATTTTCTCCAGGCCTCGTCGATGTCTTTTTCGATGGTCGGATCGGAGACATTTTCTCTCAACATTTTCAAAAGGTGATATTGCCATTTTTTGTGCATCAGTTCATAAGGGATGTAAGAGACAGATTTCCATTGGCTTTTCTGGTCAAGGCCGCCAGCAGTCATGAGAATATGGAGATGGGGATTATAATGCCCGGAACGTCCTGCGGTTTGCAGGACGATGATGTTTCCGATGTCGAGTTTGACAGAAGAGCAAGTCTTGAGAATGTCTTTGAGACAGGCATTGCCCGCTCGCATGAGCGGACTGAGCAGTGTGGGGTCGCGAAAAAACCAGATTCTCAGGAACTCAGGCATGGTCAATACCACATGTCGATAAGTTACGCCAGGCAACAGTCGTCGAGCGATGAAGTCTGCCCAGCGGTCGATATAAACCTTGGCACAGGAAAGGCAAAAGCAGGACTTGCAGGTGAAAGCAATTCGGCGTATTTCTCCACAGTAGCAGCATCTGTATTGAACAAAGCCCATCTTGTCAGGATCGCCGCAGCCAAGCATTTTATTGACAGTCTCGTTGTAGTCCGGACTATCAAATCGTGGATGGGTCTGCTTAAACGCATCCCAATGATCGTAGAAAATCTGCTTAAACGTGTTTTTGTCAATGCCTTCCATGGCTGTTCTCTGCGAACAACCATAACCGAATTGGCAGAATAGGCGATGAAAGAATTAAAATATCTTATGCTGAAAGATTAAAAAGTCCCCGGCGAAGCCGGGATAAGTTCAGCGCTTAGGAATTTGTATTTGTTGGCTTATGAGATGAAGAGAGTGTCTGAAGTCGATTTTTTATGTTGTACATTTAGGTCAAGAGGTATGGTCCGGATGTTGAAGCGAGCTTTTCACCGGTTCAGAGATGTCACAACGGAAGCTGCCGCCGCATTCCGGGCAGACGATGGCAGGGAATCCTTCAGGTTCAACCGGTGGGAAAGCGTCAACAACGATATCTTCGACCCAGTCGGTATGGTCACAAGAACGGCAGCGATACTTGTACCAATCGCTCGGTCCTGTGAATGGTTCGTCTGGCTGCGGTTCCAACGGTTTGTCGTTCATCGGGCAATTCCTCAAACAATAAGAACTTTTTAATGGTACCGTATTTGGGATGATAAATCAACTCCAACGACATTTCGTTATCACATTTGGGACAAAGCAGTGGGTTTTTGCCGAAGCTATCGAAGAAACGTTGTTGAAAAGGTCTCGGAGGCAACACTCTGTAGCCTCTGGGGTTAGCGGGTATATTAGCAGGGATGATTTGGACAAGGCGTTCTCTGATCTTTTGGTATCGAACATTGCCGTGGAGTCCGTAATAACGGATTCTGTGAAATCCCTTTGGCAGAATGTGCTGAACCATACGTCCGATGAATCGGAGGACAGGGAGGGTTTCGTGTTCAATTTGTCCTGTTTTGTGGTCACGGTACCAGTAGCTGACGGATTTACCGTCATATCTTTCAATCCTGCGGACCGAGATAGGCGGCGAGACGACATATTTTGCCAAATATTGAGCCAGCCCCTGTCCGCCGGGGGGCACATCGCCGGGCTGAAGAAAGGCGACAAGGCCTTTGGGGTAATCTTTCCATGCCCGGTCAATATCTTTTTCAACGACAGGATCGGAAACGTTTTCTCTGAGCATTTTAAGGAGATGGTATTGCCACTTTCTGTGCATCATGTCATATGGGATATACGAGATATTTTGCCATTGTTCCAATGGATCAAGCCCACCTGCGGTCATGAGGATATGAAGGTGGGGATTGTAATGACCGGATCGTCCGGCGGTTTGGAGAACGATGATGTTTCCCATGTCGAGTTTGACGCCGGAGCAGGTGTTGAGAATATCTTTGAGACAGGCATTGCCCGCTCGCATGAGCGGGCTGAGCAGTGTGGGGTCGCGAAAAAACCATATTCGCAGGAACTCAGGCATGGTCAATACCACATGTCGATAAGTTACGCCAGGCAACAGTCGTCGAGCGATGAAGTCTGCCCAGCGGTCGATATAAACCTTGGCACAGGAAAGGCAAAAGCAGGACTTGCAGGTGAAAGCAATTCGGCGTATTTCTCCACAGTAGCAGCATCTGTATTGAACAAAGCCCATCTTGTCAGGATCGCCACAGCCAAGCATTTTATTGACCGTCTCGTTGTAGTCCGGATTATCAAAGCGTGGACGGAACTGTTTAAATGCATCCCAATGGTCGTAAAAGATTCTTTTGAATGTGTTTTTATCGACGCCTTCCATGGCTGTTCTCTGCGAACAACCATAACCGAATTGGCAAAATAGGCGATAGAATTAAAATGTTTTACGCTGAAAAATTAAAAAGTCCCCGGCGAAGCCGGGATAAGTTCAATATTATT
>JAIVWA010000562.1:0-3363 GCA_049190255.1 Gammaproteobacteria bacterium
CGGAGTCTCATATAAGGTGTCAGGATTCAGAAGCTCAGGAGCTGACACCTTACACCCTATACCCTATACCGTCTTTATGCTTCCGCCATCACCGGATTCAGCGAACGATAGTCGGCGGTGCCGAGCCCCGCGGCTTCCGCCATGCCGATGAAGGGCAGGTCGTTTAACGATTTTCCGAGCAAGGTGGCGCCGAAGGCATCAACAGCGACCTGATCCGTGCCGGCGATCATGGTGTTGGTTTCTTTAAGGTCTGAAAGAGAGCCGCCGGTGGGTCCGTTGGTCATCATGGTTGTGGTGCCGTCCAGTATGACCAGTGTCGGTCTGATCATCATCGCCAATTCGGTTATAATCGTCTGGATATCCTGATGGAAAATGTTGCGGCGGCCGCCCAGAAGTCCGTACCAGTTTTTCATGATCATCGATGCGCCGCTGCGATGGTGATCCTTGACCGGGGCCGTACCGATGACTTTGTTGATGCGCTTTAGGGGATCATAAAGAACCGGCCAGTTTCGAATCAGTTTGGCACCGGGGACGCTTAAAGGTTTGAAGGCATCATCGCGCGGCAGAAATAATTTGGCGCCGGCCCTGCGGGCGGCATCGGCAATGCCGCTGAGGGAAAAACAACTGTTCGGATCATTGATGGGATTGTCTGTTACGATGACTGAAGATGCGCCGGCATCAAAACAAAGCTGCGTCATCTCGGATACGATATGGGGATGGGTCGTGGCCGAAAGCATTTGCGGAGACGCAAAGGCGGCATTGACTTTAAGCAATACCCGATCGCCTTTATTAACAAAACTTTCAATGCCGCCGATGCTTTTTAGCGCCAGTCGAAGCGTATCCACTCTGTTTCGGCCACGGACAATGCTCATTCTGGGCCCCAAACCGGATATAGAAAAATCCGGCAGGCGAATATTCGTCGCAATTTCATTTGATCGCGACGGACCCCTGGAATCATGAAACCAGAAACCGGCGGCGCCGGCTGCAGCGATTGAAACCCCGGCCTTGGCCGCCCGGGCCAGAAATTGGCGTCTGTTCAAATCGTTATTGTCCGGATCAGGATTCACCGACCACCTCTCTAAGGTTTTCATACAATTGCAGAGCCAGATTCACCGCCTGTTCCTTGCTGCCGGCTTCGCGAACGCCGGCGATAAATGGACCGCAGGAAAATATTACTTCATAAGTCTCTAATATTTCAACCAGCTGCGCTTTCGCTATCGGCAAGTTCGCATCTATATTCTGGCCGCCGAAGGTTACCAGAAATTTGTGGTAGGCCGAGGCTAATTCCTGTGCCTCCCCGGTCTCCTGACGCCGGGAAAGAAAGGCCATCATTCGTTCTTCCCGGACTTCATATTCCGCGGTGTATATCTGATTCAGGCGGTCAAAACCAAAGGCGTCGGCAGAAATCAGTGATATGCTGTCGGCTACCAGTCCCGGCAGCGGGAAAAGGTCTCTTTCCTGTAGGGTGACTGTTCGGGTGGGGGTGTCGCCTATGAAATTTTCAGCCAGCAATTTCATGGGGCGAAACGCCCGATCCGTTGCTTCGGATGCAATAATTTCCACATAAAAGGGACCATGCACCAGAAAAAGTGCATTTTGAGTCCGGTAGGCATACGGCGTCAGATCCAGCGACGCAGCGCCTTCCCTGCGCTGGGCGCTGAAGACCGAAAAAGCATTTTGACCGTTGCCCATGTCATATATATAAGCTTCCATCCAAAGGTTCGAGCCGGCTTTATCTTTAAAGCGTTGACTGGCCAGGCCTACAAAACCAGCAGATAAGTACAGTTCGGCCTTACCGTTGATTTTATCCGACAGGGTTTGAGGGTCAAATATTTCCGGTGAAGTCAGCGGCACCATGCCCGGGGGCAGCGGAATGATGGATTGGGTCGCAGGGGATAGAGAGGCATCCTCGTCTTTGCCCTTGGCCGCCAAAAATACGTCTTTTGGCAGCACCGATGGGTTGAATTGGAACTGGGCCAAGAATATACCGCTCCCGGTTACAATGAGGATGAATAAAATAACCAAACTTAGAAAAGTTTGCTGTCTGCTGTATTTTGTGTTGGCCCGAATCACTATTAGAAATTCCCAGACATACTATTGGATAGAGGGCTGGAGCTTCGATAACCCATTGAGAGATTAAAGGAATGTGGGGGTCCTGTAAAGGCCCTATCGATCTTATTTATGATACAATGTGCTAGCATAGAGCAAACCCTATTATGTGTCAAATGGATAACAACCCGGATCCGTCGAAGGCGGAGAACAAATTGCCACAAAGGCACCAAGACACTAAGCGAAACCTTTGGTTAATATTCATCTTTGTGTCTTGGTGTCTTGGTGGCGAAAATGTTTTGTCACAATATGCACTGAATTCACAATTAAGGTAATAACTGCTAATTCAGGGATTGAGTGATTGAGAAATTGAGGAATTAAAATTCGGAATTATTCCTTTTTTTAAATCCGCAATCTGAAATCCCAAATCACAAATGTGTTATGCGACTTGCCATTTTTTCCGATGCCCACGCTAACTACGATGCCTTCCAGCAGGTGATGAAGGATATCGACACCTCCCGTGTGGATGACATTATCAGCCTGGGGGACAATATCGGATACGGTCCGGAGCCGGATCGCATGATCGAGCAAATCAAAACCCTTAATATCCCGGTTGTTCAAGGCAACCATGAACTGGCTTTAAAAGATGAGGAATACTTACACTGGTTCAATCCGGCTGCACGCCAATCGTTGATTAAAACTCGCGGTTTACTCAGTAAAGCTTCGATTCGCTTTATTTGCCAACTTGAACCATTTATCTCATCCCATGACTGTCGCTTTGTCCACGGATTTCCACCGGATTCTCCTCTGATTTATATGTACCAGGTGTCCGATAATAGGAAACAGGAAGTTTTTGAGGAAATGGCGGAACGGCTGTGTTTTATCGGCCACACCCACACCCTTGAAATCATCGGCTATGACGGAAATGATATAAAATATGAAGGACTCCCTGAAGGTGTCACTCACCTGGATACAGAAAAAAGATATATCATCAATATCGGTAGTGTCGGACAACCCAGGGATTCAAACAACAACGCGAAATATGTGATTTGGGATTCTTCAGAAGACACCATTGATGTCAGATTTGTACCCTACGATATTGCTTCAGTGGTTAAAAAAATCCAGGCTGCCGGCCTGCCGGCAGAACATGCCGAAAGGCTTTGGTGAGGGATTCAAGGTGTCAGGCCAGCCGCCGGCCAAAAAAACGGCCGGTCTGATCGAACAGAAAACATAATAATTCACCGCAGAGTTCGCAGAGAACGCCGAGAAAGAAAATTTTAAATAATCTCTGCGATCTCCGCGTGCTCTGCGGTG
>JAIVWA010000563.1:0-3359 GCA_049190255.1 Gammaproteobacteria bacterium
ATATTCCAATGATGCCTCTATGTGGTGTCGGTGTGCAGAAATTCTGTGGTCAACACACCCCATCCGATTTCCGGAAACCTACCGAACACATCGCCAACCAACTTACCACCGGTGGCTGCCAGTTTTTCATACTCGGGACTGATAAGCGTCAATAGCTTCTGACCCTCCATCTCCATCCATTTAAAACTATCTTCGCCGAAGAAGAGTCCTCTGAGATTTTTTTTCGGCATGTCTGGTTCTAATATAAACAACCACCCCTCATGATACGGATCTTCATGGGTGATTTCCGGATGTTCCTGGGCTTTGTGGTTCACCGCCAGAACCGTGCCCGTGACCGGGGCTAAAACACCTGCTTTGTGTTTATCTCTTCCAAATATCCAACCCACCTGGTTTTGTTCCAGGGTCTCTCCCAGGGCCGGAAGCATCAGGGACTGTAGGGGGCCAAAAAGTTTGACCAGAAAATCGTCAAACCCGACTCTGACGCGGCCGCCATGCTCAAATCGCGCCCAGCTATGGCCCATGTGGTAATAATAGCCATCTGCCAATTGATAACCGGAGGCCAATCTATAACGCGGCGCCTCAGTATCGCGGACGAGATCGGCTTCATCCAGCATTTGATCAAAGGGGCAATGATAGCATTCATAGTTCAGGGTACAGATCTTGGGTGCATCAATCCGACCGGTGAGAGCATGGCGGCATGGCCGGGATGCACCCCGATAGCGCTTTTTTAAATATTCAACCCATTCGGGTGCCTGCCTCAGGGTCTCGAAGTCATTACCTAACCCCATCGCACGTCTGATTCCTTTATCAAAAGGGCAACTGTTGCAGTCATAGGCATTGTCACAAGCCCTCAGGTTGACAACCCCGGCCTTCATCCAAATACATTCATCCTCGACAACTTGGAACCCGATGACCCGTTTTTTGGTGTTACTTTTTTGTTGATTTTTTCTGTGTGTTTGCATCTTGCGGTCCTCCTTTATATCCATAATTTCTTGATAGATGGTGGTAACCGTATGGTACACTAATCCGTAAATGCAAAGACGGTACCATTTTATACCAATCTAATTTTGCCGGATATAACCTGCTTTATTTATTGAGAATTTTTTTAATTTGGGGCTATCGGATGGTTGGCAGGATCAGTTCGCCGTGAGTGCCAAATCGATTAATTTGGCGACACTTTGAAGTACAATAGGGAAGATATTGAGTATTAATCAATTAAATTCAGGTTCTTATAACTCTGTAGCCAATAGCAACACCACTGTAGCGATTATTAACGGTTTAATCTAAAAGGCCGAATTTTTTCATCTTGCGCCAAAGCGTGGTTCGGTCCACACCCAATGCGCGGGCGGTTTTTTGGCGGTGCCAGCCGAATTGTTGAAGCGCGGCAAGAAGCTTGCCGTGTTCTGTATTCTGTGACGGAAAACCAGGCTCGGCAGGACCCGATGATATCGCTTTGCGGGCGACCGGTCGTGCGGGGAGATATTCAGGTAAATGAGTCAGCTGGATCGTATCTTCCTGGCAGATAATCATTGCATGCTCGAGAATATTTTCAAGTTCCCTGACATTGCCCGGATAGTTATAGTTCAGCAAAATCTCCATCACTTTTTCGGAGACTTCCGGCAGCCGGCTGCCGCCGGCAGCGCTCAGACGTCTTATAATATGCCCGATGAGTATGGGAAGATCCACCCGGCGGTCTTTGAGCTCGGGAAGTGTAATTCGAAATACATTCAAGCGATAATAAAGATCCTCTCTGAAAAGCCGTTTGGCAACGAGGTTCTCTAAATCGCGATTCGAAGCGGAGATTATGCGTACGTTGACTTTCATCGTGTGCCGACTTCCTAGACGATAAAACTCCTTATCCTCCAGGACCCGCAGGAGTTTGGCCTGCAATGCAAGGGGAAGATCACCGATTTCATCCAAGAAAATAGTTCCACCGTCAGCCTCTTGGAAACGTCCGGTTTTATCTCTTTCGGCTCCGGTAAACGCCCCTTTCACGTAGCCAAACATTTCCGATTCGAGTAAATTATCCGGAATCGCGGCACAGTTGACTTTAACAAAGGGTTTGTCGAATCTTGGACTGGCGGAACGGATCACTTTCGCCAGCAGGTCTTTGCCCGTTCCGGTCGCACCTTCAATCAAGATGGTGGCATCCGTGGCGGCCACCACATTGATCATCTCGAATATTTTCTGCATGGCCGGGCTTTTGCCGATCATGTCATGGAAGGTGTAGCGGTCCCGCATGGCCTGTTTGAGTTGCTGCACCAGGGTGAGATCATGAAAGGTCGTCAAGCCGCCGACGATCATTCCTTTTTCATTTCGAAGCGCCATGTAGTTGGCCCGAATGGGGATGGGCACCTCGTCCCGTGTTATCATTTTGCCCTGTCGACTGCTGCGGGATTGGCCATTAACGATCGTGTCCTGCATTGAACAGACTTCCGGGGTCTCATTTCCGCCAAAAATTGCGGAACACGGTTGGCCTAAAATTTCGCGCCGATTAAAACCGGAGATCTTTTCAGCGGCTGTGTTAAAAAAGGTTATCCGTCCCCCCTTATCGACCGTGAAGATCCCGACATCCAAGTTATCAAGGATTATCTTTAAACTGCGTTCTTCATAATGAATCCGGTCAATGAGGTCGGCAATCGGAGAATGATCCTGTAAGATCGTCATACACCCGACGACCTGGTGGTTGGAACCAAAAACGGGCGTGGCCATCCGGGTCACGAAACGGGTGTTTTGATCTTCATCTTGAATCCGGATGACCGGCTCATCGGTAATCAGGTCCCCGGGAGCTTTAAAGGGACATTTGGCTAAACACGGAACCCCCACAAATACCTCCCGACAGTTTTTACCAATGGCTTCGGTGTCTTTTTGCCCGATGAGTGCCTGGGCGCAGAAATTCATGGCTGAGATATGTCGATTGACATCGACCGTGAAGGCACCAATATTTAATTCATCCAGGATGAGCAGCCACTGCTCGCACGAGATATTGTGGCCGGGTTGTACAATATCAGTTTCCATAATTTTTACGCGGCCAAACACGGGAGCTCAATCATAAAGGCGGCTCCCTCTCCGGGCCGGCTTTCAACCGTAATGTTGCCCTTATGTCGTTCTATGATTCCGTAGACCGTAGAAAGACCGAGGCCCACTCCATAACCTTCTTTTTTGGTGGTATAAAATGGTTCGAAGATTTGCGGAAGATCCTCATGGGGAACCCCCCGGCCCGAGTCTTTCACGATGACAATCACCTTATCCCGATCACTATCATGGCGGCAATCTAAATTTAAAGTCCCTCCGTCCGGCATGGCATCGCTGGCGTTAAAAATAAGGTTGATGACACATTGCTGAAGCTGGTTGAAATC
>JAIVWA010000564.1:0-3336 GCA_049190255.1 Gammaproteobacteria bacterium
AGCACTATCCAGAAACTGGACGTCGGTTTTGACCAGAATTCCGCGATCAGCCCCCAGGGCAAGGGCCGCACGCATCGTCACAAGGGCGGACTCTTGGCCGACGGTTACGACCACCACCTCTCCTGATCCGGCCTGCTTGACCTGCTGAATCGCCTCTTCCACACCGTACTCATCATAAGGATTGACGATGAATTTGCATGTTTCCGCAAAACCGGTGCCGCCGACCACCGTGATCCTGGCCGCTGTGTCGGGGACGTGTTTGACACACACATAGATTTTCATATTCAATATCCTTCTGCAAAATTAATTTTTTCATGGCTATCTTTGATTATTTCCTGGAAGATCAGAAAAGCGAGATTATAACGAGAGTGTATTGATAACATAGAAAAAATGTAAAAAAACACTTCCCCCATACTATAAGAGCGGTTTCGACTGCAATACCTAAATCATCATCAGATAAAGCTGGGTGCCCGTCCCCCGCCGATACGGGGACGGGCTAAGCGCGATAAACACTCCAGCCTGTCAGTTATTAAGCAAAATACGCTCTGATAAATGTTAAAAACCTTTCGTTTTCTTCATCGGTGCCGGGGGTTACCCTGAAGTACCCGGTCTTGCCGTGAATTTCACCGATCTTTTTCAGATAGATATTATCGTCCAGGGCGGCCTTGAGAATCTCTTCAGTGGTTTTGCCGGTCATGGTGCCGTCGATCAGCATGTAATTGCCATTGGCCGGAAACGGTTTAAGCCCCAGATTTTTAAGCTCTTCCGTAAAAACGACCATCCATTTATTGTTGTGTTCGACCTTCGCTTTGACCTCATCCGGGTTGTCGATGGTGGCTTCAGCCGCGGCCGCCGCCATCCGGCTCACGTTCCAGGGCAGAAACATCCGGTTGAAAGCCGCAATCATCTCTTCGGTGCCTAGTACAAACCCGAATCGGACACCGCAAAATCCATAGGCCTTGGAAAATGTCACCGACAAAAACACCTGGGGATATTTTTTGATCAGATCTACTTTCGACGGCCGGTCCGGATTGTAGTCCAGGTAAGCCTCATCCACGCAAATGGGCACTCCTGTCTCGCAAAACCGATCAAGATCCGCATCATCGATAAAGACGCCGGTGGGGTTGTTGGGGTTGATGATCAGGATCAGTTTCGTCCGGTCATTGATGGCATTGAGCATTCCATCCACATCGTAATTCAGGTTATCTTCTCTAACCGGAATCTGAACGACCTTGGCATTGCAGAGCTCGGCCCGGGGCGGAAACAGCTCAAATGTCGGGGTGGACAGCATAAACTCATCTCCGGGTTGCAGAAACATGCGCATCATGGCGTCGATGGTGTCCGAAGACCCGTTGGCCAGGGCAACATTGTTCGGGCCCAGTCCATACATTTTACCAATTTTAGTCCTCAACCGTAAAAAACTGTCCGGGTACCAGTTGCCGTGTCGCAGTGAATCCGCTACCGCCTCGATGACTTTTTCCGACGGCGGGATGGGGTTTTCATTGAGCATCAGGCGGGCAGTACCAGGGTTGGCCATGGCCTCATCCAGAATACCGACATTGTACTCCCTTGACGTATACAGCCAGGGAACGATCCAGTCTTTGAGATCTTTTTTCATTTTTCTCTCCTTTGATATTTTTTCAAAATTTAAATAAAAAGTATGTGCATTTCTTAATTGTCACATGACAGGCTTCTATTGACTGCTATTGCATACCGCCACCTTAACCCTGCCTGCCCGCCGTAGCCCGAAGGGCGAAGGAGGGACACCTGACACCTAAAGCGTATAGAATTATTCCTCGCGTCGAGCTATTTCAATAACCTCCCAATGGGTGTACACTTAAGGCCAAAGGCATCTGCGACCCCTTGGTAGGTAACCTTGCCTTTTACGATGTTGGCGCCCAACTTGATTTCAGGGTTTTGTTTCATGGCTTTTTTCCAGCCTTTATTGGCAATTTCCAATGCATAGGGCAGCGTGGCGTTTGTTAAGGCCAGGGTAGATGTCTTGGGCACCGCCCCCGGCATGTTGGCCACACAATAGTGCACCACGCCTTCAACCTTGTAGATCGGCTTACCATGGGTTGTGGCCCTGGAAGTTTCAAAACAACCGCCCTGATCAATGGCCACGTCCACCAGCACCGCCCCTTTCTTCATCGTTTTGAGCATCTGGCGGGTCAACAGCTTGGGCGCTTTGGCCCCGGGAATCAGGACTGCGCCGACGACCACGTCGGCCTCCTTGATGAGCCTGCGGACGGTCGATGGTTTTGACATGAGCAAAAAACAATTGCTGGGCATCACATCACTCAGGTAACGCAACCGTTCCAGATTCATATCGAGAATGTAGACCTTGGCACCCAGACCGCAGGCCATTTTGGCGGCATTGATCCCCACGATGCCACCACCGATAATAACGACCGTTCCCGGATCGACGCCGGGCACACCGCCCAGCAAAATTCCATGCCCGCCCTGGGCCATTTCCAGATACTTGGCGCCCTGCTGGATGGCCATCCGGCCGGCCACTTCACTCATAGGAGTGAGCAGCGGCAGCGATCCGTCATCTTTTTGAATGGTCTCATAGGCAATACTGATCGATCCGCTTTTGATGAGGACCTTGGTCAGTTCTTCCGCCGCCGCCAGATGGAGATAGGTAAATATTATCTGGTCTTTGCGGATGAGATCGTATTCAGCCGGCAACGGTTCCTTGACATGCATCACCATTTTGGAACGCTTAAAAATTTCCTTCGCAGTTTCGACGATCTCAGCGCCGGCGTCCGCAAAGTCCTTGTTATTAAACCCGCTGCCCTTGCCGGCTTCTTTTTCGACAAGCACCGTATGCCCGTTTTGTTTCATGATCTCCACCCCGGCAGGGGTCATGCACACGCGATTTTCTTCAACCTTGATTTCTTTCAAAATACCAACAATCATGATGAACTCCTTCGATATAAAAAGTTGAATGAATGCCTAATCCGCCTGAGGCGGACTAAATTGCCTAAAATGCCTAAACTGATCGGTTCCAGGTTCAGGGTTCAAGGTTCAAAGGTTACAACCGATGGACACTGCTAACCATATTGATCAAGATCCGGAATACCCGACATGCCCCATTGGGTGAAACGGCTTAATAAACACGATGAAGACAGAATCCCTTTGATATGAGCTGTTTGGGGGTTTTTCAACCCGGAACGTTGAACCCTGAACCGCTCAACCTATGTTAAAAATTACCCCACCTTTTTCCTTGTTATCGCTTTTAGGATAAAGGAGCCGGTTGCAACAAGTGTAATCGTAGCAATACCGCCAATTACTCTTCGTACTTGTAAACTTTTCTTTTTACCAGTAGCACAG
>JAIVWA010000565.1:0-3330 GCA_049190255.1 Gammaproteobacteria bacterium
GACTTATACAAAAGACGGAGCGAAGCGACACCATAATTTTAGGCATTTTAGGCACTTTAGTGCATTTTAGGCATTTTCCGGCTTGTCCGGGTTAGGCATTTAGTATTCAATTTTTATATGATCGCTGCAGTGTGAGCGGGATGGTTGTGCTGGATGGAAAGATTGCGGTGCAATTGCTTTGACAGCCCATTTATAGGGGTTGTCAAAAAACGTTAATTTTTCCCAACGTTTTTTTCTACAACCCCTTATACCAACCTTCAGTATTTCGGAACTTAATTTTTAAAAGCGGTGCAAAAATCCGTTGCTTCGAATTTTTAAATGGGCATTGATGGTTTCGAATGGGTGCGAAGGACCTTGAGGCGGATTATCTCAGGATCCGGACCTGCCGTCATCACAAGGTCCGTCCAGGTTATCGAACCGTGAGTGTTCGGCCGTGGTGCTTATCTCGCAGGCATCCAGTCCTTCAGCCTGCATGGGTTTATCGCAGCATTCCGGAATATTCGAGTCCTCGGCGTTTTGCTCTGTTTTGTTGCCGCAAATCACACATTCGAAAGTTATCTTTTCGGCCATGAATTCCTCCCTTAAATTGATCGATAATATAAATTTTCCTTCAAAATAAGGGATTGTGGGCCGTATGTCAAGCATGTTTCTCCATCCCAGACCACCATTCAGTATCACCAAAAGGCGTCTATTGTTATGTCGCCCTGCCCTTTCCGGCATTACAAAATTTTTCCCAGATGGGGAGAAAAAAATTTGGAACTAATAAAAAGGCCACATTGACCCGAGTTGCTGATGGAACCTTTCGTAGGTTGGGTTGATCCGCCGGAGGTGGAGAAACCCAACGTGGATGATGCCTTTCTTGGGTTATAAGTCGAAAAAAATTGATGTCTGCTTTCCAGATTGAACAAGCGCACCGGTTGGATTATATTTTGACAACTGCTCAATATTACGCCATATAGTATCTGTTTCTCATTTCTGAACAAGCCAATCCTCTGGAAACAGGATACGTTGTAACAAATTGCCATCGCTTTGGTTCTGGAACCATCTTATGAAACTAAAATATAAAATCTTGTTGTTATATATCGGCGTCAGTATTCTCATTTTAGTAATTATTGGAACACTTCTTTCCTCGAAACTGCAAAAAACGATCTACACGGACATCTATGATGATTTCCAGAATCAGCTGTCCCATATCGATTTTGCCTTATCAAGTGTCATCAAGGGCGCTGAAGGGGATCTGTCGGGCATCGTGGCGGCAGACCGGGTACGATCGAGAGATGACAAAAGTTTTACCAATTTCACGGCCGCCGACCCGGAGACTTTCGAATACAATATTGGAGAACTGGAACAAAAAATAATTAACATCTTCAACGATTACCGCATAACTCACGAATATGTGAATTCCGTTTACATGGGACGGGAAAACGGCGGATTTGTGAGATCCCACAAAAGAAGCCGCTCGACGAAATACGATCCCAGACTCAGACCCTGGTATGTGCTGGGCAAAGAAAACCCGGGAAAAGTAATGATCACCGACCCCTATCGCTCGGTCACCTCGCCCGATGTCAATATCGGCATTGTAACCGCCTTGCTCGATCAACAGGATAAGGTCTATGGCGTGGTAGGCATCGATATCACCCTGGCCAATCTGACGGCCTACATAGAAAATGTCAAAGTCGGTCACAACGGGTACATGGTGTTGCTGGATCACAACGGTACCGTGCTTGCCAGCCGTGACAAAGAAACACTTCACAAAAACATACGCAATCTTTACGGCAACGATCTGCAAGGAATTTTCCAAACCAACCGGGGCCATGCGACATTTACCAGCCATTCGGAGAAAAAATACTTTGTTCATTACACATCCCCAAAGCTGGACTGGAAACTCGCCATGGTCATTCCGGTCCATGAAATCGACAGTGAGGTCATGGCCGCTGTCACTCCGATTATATTGACACTTTGTGCGGGACTGTTGATGCTCAGTGTCCTGACCATGCTCGGATTGCAGCGCTTTGTGATCAACCCTGTGAAAAAACTTGATAAAGGAACCGACCTGATCACCCGTACCGGCAGGCTGGATCATCGCATCGAAATTCAATCCGGCGACGAGCTCGGACATCTGGCCCGATCGTTTAATGAAATGATGGGCAACATTCAGAAATCAGATGCCGCCCTGAAAGCATCGGAAAAGGAAATAAAGAAACATCGGGATAATCTGGAAGACCTGGTGGCAGAACGCACGGCCGAACTGGTGGAAGCCAAAAAGGTTGCCGATGAGGCCAATAAGGCTAAAAGCGATTTTCTGGCCAACATGAGTCACGAAATCCGGACCCCTATGAATGCGATTATCGGTATGTCCCATCTGGCCCTTAAGACGGAGATGACCCCTAAACAGGAAGACTACATTCAAAAAATCCAGTCCGGGGCCAATTCCCTGCTCCGGATCATCAACGATATCCTGGATTTTTCCAAAATTGAAGCCGGAAAGCTCGACATTGAATCCATCGAGTTTCACCTGGAAGATGTTCTGGAAAACCTGGCCAATCTGGTACCTATCAAAGCCCGGGAAAAGAACCTGGAAATTCTTTTCGACACGGCCTCGGATGTCCCCCTGTCCCTGATGGGCGACCCTTTGCGTCTGGGCCAGATATTGCTCAATCTCACCAACAACGCCGTTAAGTTCACCGACCACGGGGAGATAGTGGTGTCTACGAAACTGGTGAACAAAACCGATGACCAGGCAACTCTCAGCTTTGCCGTACGTGACACCGGCATCGGCATGACGGCCGAACAGGCCGCCAAACTGTTTCAAGCATTTACCCAGGCCGACACTTCCACCACCCGCAAATACGGCGGCACAGGATTGGGATTGACCATCAGCAAACGACTTGTTGAGATGATGAATGGGCAAATCGGTGTGGACAGCGAACCCGGCAAAGGAAGCACCTTTCATTTTACGGCTGATTTTAAACTGGCTTCCCAGGAGATGGAAAAACGAAGCCGGCAGGTTGGTGACCTGAAAGGCATGCGTGTCCTGGTGGTGGACGACAGCACCACCTCGCAAAATATATTCAAGGAAACCCTTGAATCCTTCTCCTTCGAGGTTGCCGTCGCCGACTCCGGGGAAAAGGCCCTGACGGAGTTTAAAAAAGCGGCCGATCGCGGACAATCCTACAACCTGATCATCATGGACTGGAAAATGCCCGGAATGGACGGCATTGAAACCGCCCGCAAAATTAAGGAAATGTCCCATTCAGCCCCCGGGCCCAATATCATTATGGCCACCGCCTACGGCCGGCAGGAGGTGATGAATCAGGCCAGAGATGTGGG
>JAIVWA010000566.1:0-3316 GCA_049190255.1 Gammaproteobacteria bacterium
ACTCCCTGACACCCGACACCTGAAACCTTCAGTTTCTTACAACATATTGTCAGATAAAGGCCACTAAGGGCCTAAGGGTGGCGTTTCATGCCGGGAAAAAATAGGGAGCGAATACAAATTTATGTTGTCATAGGCCTGGCTCTGGTTTTCGTGATTCTAGGATATTTTCAACTATTTCATAAGAAAACGGATGCTGAGGCAAAGTCCATTGCACATGTTGAATCTGAACCTGAGTTTAATCTCAGCAGTATTGAACCAAAAATCAAAAGCCGCTTGCAAGTAAGCGAAGGGTCTTCTTTTGAGTCTTTTCAACCCATTGCCCGGGACATTTTCACGTCATTGAAGTCTCCCGAAAAAGCAGAAGTCCCCAACATGCAGAACGAGAAGCTCAAGCCGCTTCCTGCTTTAAAGCTCAAGGGCACGATAGTCGAAGATGATAGGTCCATTGCCATCGTTAATGATAAGTACCTGCGAATTGGAGACTTGATCGATGGATTTGAAGTGGTCTGGATCGGCAAAAAAGAGGTCTTGTTGGATGCCGGCCAAAGACAACTGGCTTTGGAGATGCTGAAAAATGAATAGAAAGATCATATTTCCCTTGAGCTTCTTTATAATTTGGGGGGTATCCATCGGGTACGTTTCGGCAAAATCTCCTACCTCTCGCCAAAAGATCGACCAAACAGTTTTACCTACAGCGACACAAGGGACGGATCAATCGCAAACGAGCATGTCTCAGTCCAAAACAGAGGGGACAAAAACCAAATATTCCATCAAGTCCACCGATAACCGGCTGATGAGCCTTAATTTTATTGATGTGGATATCCAGGAAGCACTTTCGGCTCTTGCAATGCAACGGGAAATCAATATTGTTACCGCGCCGGTCGTGTCCGGCAAGATCTCGCTGCATCTTTATGAGGTCACGCTGGATGAAGCCTTGAATGCTATATGCCTGGCCGGCGGATTTGCCTATTATAAACGCGGAGATCTCTATTATGTCTCGAAACCTGGAGAAGTAGAGGCCCCCGAGCTTGAAAATCTGCAGGTGCAGGTATTTAAATTAAAATATATCGAGGTGGACAAGATAGAGGAAATATTGGGATCGATTCCGGGTATCCGTCTGCTAAAACTCCATAAACCAACCAAATCCATTAGTAACGTTCAAAAGTTACGGCATTTAGCTTTATTGTGGTTAACTTAAAATTTCTGACATCAAATATAGTTTGAAGCGAGGTGCTATCAGAAAAGTTTCCTGTGCGAGAATGGGCCCCTCATTAAGCTCGTCGGAGCACAGGAAACTTTTGGGTCTATCCGGGTTTCCCAACAAGTTTAACTACTGAAAATATTAGATTTTTGTATTATTGATCCTGAAAGTATATTGTAGCCATATCGGATTGTGAGGCAAAGAGCGTAGCTCTGCGTTACAATCCGATTGGCAAACAGAATGTATCAAATTGAAATGACCAGAAAATGATATCATGAATTTGATGTGTGTATTCCCGAATTATTTTGATCAGAAAAAATCCGCTTTAAACCCTATATCATCATGTTTTTACACAGCTTTTCACTGTTGGGAAACTCGGATATAGCCAAACTTTTCTGCGGTGGGTTGAGCACAGCCGGGGTTTGAAATTTTCAAGCATGCAGCCCGGATACCGGCATTTGCTTGGTTTTTATTTGACTAAATCACGATCTCTTTCTATGGCTAAAGTTTGCCAACAATAACCCAAAAAGAAAGAGATCGTGATGGAACAGCAAATTTATATAACACTTGGCTACGATTTGGCAACAGGTGATGTCAATCTTAACGAGATTGTATATCGGTTAAAAGAGCTCAGAGATCGTTTAATGCTCACAATTTTAGAGCAAATTTTAAAAAGCTATGACGATCTGATCGCTGAGCGCTTACGTCGCACGGATATCTATCCCAGCAAGAAAAGAAAGGGTCTGGGCCGACACCTGCGAAAGGATGATCCTGACAGGCGTTTTTGCCGGGGCCGTAAGGTGCGCAAAAGAGGCTATCGCCGCCAGCCCCGGAAGATATCCACTGTATTCGGTGATCTTGTTTTGCATATCCGCGAAGTTGAATGTTTAAAATGCGCAGCGCGCTATTGTCCGCTGTTAAGGGCCTTGAAAATCGGTGCCTATGCGCATAAGGAAATGAATTTGGAACACGAAGTCATTGAAGCGGTCATTGATACCAATTATCGCAGACTCATTGATGGTCGCTCCATCGATATATCCTTGGGTGGCATTCATAATATGGTTGTGGGCAGCGATGTTGATGAGCTGTATCAAGAGCCAGTTGATATAAAAAAGATGTCTGCGGTGATGGCTGACGGTACCGGCGTAAAACAGCACAAAGGCCGTAAAGGAGAACTTCGAATTGCTATCGGCATCACCGAGGCGGGTCGGGTAGAACCGCTAGGATGTTTTACCAATACGGATTGGTCGGATATCGAGCAAATTGTCAAAGATCGCATCAAGCTGGCCAAGGCACTAAACATCCCCTTTGTCTATGATGGTGAGCCAGGTCTTGATGATTTTCTAGCCGATGTGGCCGAGACGCAACGCTGCACCTGGCATGCTCCACGGGGACTTTATCATGCCCTGTGGGAAGATGGGTTAAAGAAAAAAGACAGTCAACCTGAAACGGATAAATTAAAACAACTCATCGGCATCGAGCTACCCGAGGGTGATTTTGAAATTCTTAAAGATGAAGATAAACAGCCGGTAAAAGACAGATACGAAAGCAGCAAAAAAGAGATCACCGAATTGATAAAGACCTTCAACGATAGAGGCTATCGCCATGGCGCCGCTTATCTTAAAAATATTTCTGAGCGATTATTTACTCATATTGAAATCTGGTTGAAAACAGGCGTTATTGCACCTAAAACAACATCATTACTGGAGCGTGCTTTTAGAGAAATCGGTCGTCGCCTTAAAAGAATTGCCTGGGGCTGGTCCGATAAAGCAGTCACCAATTTATCCAAGATGATTATGATTAAACAATATTCCCGTGAAAAATGGGAGCAATATTGGAAAGAAAAACTCGGCATCAAGGGCTACTTCAAGATTCAAATCGCATCGGTCACATCATGATGCCGTAACTTTTGAACGATACCAATTAATTAGCGAAAAACGTGAGTAACAATTCTTCAATTCATCCTCCAAATAAACCGCCTGTCCCCCTCTTTTTGCATTTTATCGCCTTTTTATCGCAATGATCCTTTTTTTCAATTAAGCTTACGTCAGAATGGATAAACCGAAATGAATCGCACAAGGTTTAATCCTGATCGAGCCATAAAGCTCGATCACA
>JAIVWA010000567.1:0-3308 GCA_049190255.1 Gammaproteobacteria bacterium
TCGTCTTTTGACACCTAATCTGATATCACAAATTTTGAGGGTCGGTCAATTCTGCATAGATGTTTACAATATCTGCAATTTCGAAAGTCCAGATTTTTTGCAGATACTATAAGAGATATCTGCAATTTAGAGTCATCTGCGATAAGCTGTAGACATCACAGATTTATTTGGACTCTGAATCTTTTTTCCTATAAGGTTTTAATCTTGGAATCCAGCGAGGAACAGACTTGCAATATTGTTCGTATGTCGCACCAAATTTTTCTGCTAATAACGTTTCCTCCATAAGAACATGGACATTGAAAACCCCAAACATTACCAAGCAATAAATGAATATGCCGACAGATTGAAATAGAATTGCTTCTCCTGCCAAAACAAGAAAGCCAGCCGTATACAATGGATTTCTAACAAATCTGTAGAATCCAGTAACAATTAACTCTTTAGTTGGCGTAAAAGGTATTGGCGTACCTTTGCCAACAAATACAAAACTACCAGAACAAATAATGTATATTACAACACCGAATACAATAGGAGCCAGCCCAAAATACCGATATACACCTATGTCAAAACTGTAAATATGTTCAGGCGATAAAAGGATTCTACGTGGTATCCAGATCAAAAAGAAAGGAATTATCAAAAATAGGAATAATAGTGTTCCAAGTGAAGCTATCAGAGTTTCAGCTATTTTAGACTTCATCTCATCGAACCTCTGACTTTCCTCGCAACATTTATTAATATGTAAGTAAGCGTCAACTTAACTACACCACCAGCCCGCCGCAGTAGTGGGCAGGGGTTGCAGAAGATCAGCCTTCAGTCTTAGTTGCTGACGGCAATGGAATCGGCATCAATATTTAGTGGCAGCAGGTCTCTGAGATCTTGTTCGGTTTGAGCCAACGGCAGTTTTTTAAATATATGGCGCAGATAGGCGTAGGGTTCCAGACCACTGGCTTTGGCGGTCTCGATCAGACTGAAGAAGGCGGCACTCGCCTTGGCACCATCCGGACTGCCGGCAAACAGCCAGTTTTTCCTTCCGATCACAAAGGGACGGATGGCATTTTCAACCAGGTTGTTGTCCGGTCTTAACCGGCCGTCTGCTATGTAAATGATCAGCTTTTCCCAATTGGCCAGCGTGTAGCTGATCGCCTGGCCCAATAAACCCTTGGGCGGTGTCAGCGGTTTTTTGGCTTCGAGCCAGTCTTTGAACTCATCTAAGAGCGGTTCAGATTTTTCCTGGCGCAATTGACGGATTTGAGCAGCGTCTAATGCCCGGCGCTGGGCTTCTCTTTCGATCCGGTACAAGTTGCCGATGTAATCCAAGGCTTCATCGGCAAGGCTTTGCGGGTTGGCCTGCTTGGAGCGATGCTTTTTGCGTACCGTGGCGACTTTGACAAACTTGCGCCGGGCATGGGCCCAACAACCCAAATGCACAATATCAGGCTTTTGATCCAGGTGATCATAACCGCTAAAGTCATCACTTTGAATATAGCCGTGGTAATCGTTTAAAAATTCCAGGGCCGTTTTGCCGCTGCGGGTGCGCTGATATTCATACAGCAACACCGGACGATCCGGTTGGCCGCCGCGATAGACCCACATGTACGATTTGCTGGTATTGGCCCGGCCCGCTTCGTTTAATACCTGAAGCGGTGTTTCATCGATATTGATCAGCGGACCGCTGCGGATTTGTCCTCGCAGCAGATCAATTAACCCGGTGCAGCTGCGTGCGGCTTGAACCATCCATTTGGCCATGACCGCCCGGGACATTTCAATGCCCAAACGATCAAATATTTTCTGCTGGCGGTACAGCGGCAGCCCGTCGGCAAACTTGGATACGGCAATGTGCGCCAAAAGACCGGCGGTGGCATTGCTTTTGGGAATCAATTGCACCGGGACCGGTGCGATTCTGACAGTCGGGCCGTCATCTTCAACGCCTTCGCAGTTTTTGCAGGCATATTTATAACGAATATGGCGTTCAACTCGCAGCCGGGCGGGAATGTAATCCAGTTTTTCGCTGACCTCTTGACCAAAACAGCTTAACTGCGCCCCGCAGGCACATTGTTTTTCATCTTCGCTAAGGTCGTGGATAATATCAATGCGCGGCAGGTCTTTGGGTAAGGGCTTGCGACCGCGCTTTTTGCGGGGATGGGCGGCAATGACGATTGTGTCATCACTTGCCTGACTGTTCTCGGCCCCATGCTCATCATCGCCATTGAACAGCGGCAATTGATCCGGATACGGCTCATGCCTCTGTTCGCTGGTGCGGCCGAACAGCTCGTTTTTAAACAAGCGCAGCTGTTCTTCCAAATGATGGATTTTTTCCTGGTATTTTATCTCTATCTCATTGTGTTTTACTTCGATTTCATTAACAAGAGACAGCACGGTATCTTTGGGCAGACTGGCATCATCGGGCAGGCTTTTTAAATCCACATTCATGCCCGGATATGTAGCAAAAACAGATGGTTTTGTAAATACTTTTCTTGCAAAAAGAAGTAAAAATATCAACCCACATGCTGGTAGTAAAGTTGCTGATGAGCACTTGAAAAATCAAGTCCGGAAAGCAGCCAGTTTAACTGCTTTCGATTGATCGTCAGCACCTGCTCGGGCCGCTTAGGCCACCTGAAGCGATGCTCTTCCAGCCGCTTATGCCACAGACAAAATCCGTTTTCATCCCAGTACAAGATCTTGATAATGTTCTGGCGCCGGTTGCAAAACACAAACAGATCCCCGGAAAACGGATCGAGTCCCATGGCCTGCTCAGCCAACACCGACAGCCCGTTGATCGCCTTGCGCATGTCGGTGCTGCCCAGGGCCAAATACACGCACATTGAATTTTGCGGGATCATGCCGGTGCCTGCAAGGCAAAAATCAGTTGCCTTAAAAGCTGTGGATCAAAACCGGCGCTGATCTCAATTTTGAAGTGACGATTGACTACCAGACACAATGGAGCATGATCCGGCCGGCAGGGTACAGTCAACAAATCCTCTAATTCCAGCGGAACGAAGGATACGGCTGTTTCGGTCTTTAAAAAGCGCTTTTTCCAATAGACCAGTTGGTAATGCTTTAGATTATGTCGCCGGCAGTATTCGGTCTGGGTTAAGCCCGTCTCTTGCCAGCTGTCGATGTGCTGCTTCCAGTAGCTACGTTTTTGTTCAAGTTGCTCGGCTTTCGATATCTGCTCCATGATGTCGCCTCCTTGTTTTTTGACGACATCATGCCATGACTCGCTGGTCTTGTGAAGATGGGGTTAAATTGACGCTTACGTTATTTCTATTCCGGTTTGTTTCATTAAATTCCTCTTTTTGTTCCATTTATGG
>JAIVWA010000568.1:0-3306 GCA_049190255.1 Gammaproteobacteria bacterium
GAACGGGATACATGGCAGCTGTTCGTGGATATGCATCGTTATAATCCCTATGCCGGAGAAAAACGGCTAACGTTTATGAATGTCATGAAAGAAATCAATTCCAAGCTTGAGGACGAGAAATGCCTAAAATGATCTAAAGTGCCTAAATTGCCTAAAATTAAGGCATCTAATCATTCATTCACAAATATTCAACTTATCAAGCACTTAACAATATCTGAGGTGAAAAAAATGTCGGATAATTCGTCTCGCAATAGAGTTCTGGTCATTCATGGACCCAATTTGAACATGCTCGGCCAAAGGGAGCCTGAGATTTACGGACATCAAAGTCTTGATGAGATTAATGCGCAGCTTCTGGCACTGGCTGAAAAACTGGGTATGGCGCTCGAAATTTTTCAATCAAACCATGAAGGGGACATCGTAGACAGGATTCAGCAGTCTGTGGGGACCTGTGAAGGTATCCTGATTAATCCGGCGGCTTATACCCATACCAGCATCGCCATCAGAGATGCCCTGTCCCTGCTGGATATTCCCGTGATTGAAATTCACCTTTCCAACATCTACCGGCGAGAACCATTTCGGCATAAATCACTGATTGCAGATATTGCCGCGGCCAGGATTTCAGGTTTCGGTGCCCAGGGTTATCTGCTGGCCCTTGAGGGGTTGGCAACCCTTTTAAGCCCTTAGCTGAGCCTTTCTGACAACATGTTGTCAGAAACTGAAGGTTTCAGGTGTTCAGGTGTCAGGAAGGAAATTAAAAGCGAACAGAGGCGAACAAGTATCAAATCCTCCTGAGGACAAGTGTCGAAGGAAGAATCTAAAAAGAGAACCGCAGAACCGAAGAATATCGAATATCGAATGTCGAAGGAAGGAATTCTGCCTGTCGTGAGCTTTTGTGTCGAACGGTCGATTTTATAAAAAGGAAACAACGAATGACTGAAGAGAAAGAGGACAAAACCTATGATCTTGAAGAACGATTAATCGATAAGGATTTCATAATCGATTCACATTTTCATTTACTATAAAAGGATAGAGCGCAGCGATTCCTCCCTTCGACATTCTGCGGTTCGACATTCGACATTCTACGGTTCTCTTTTTCCCTGGTTCTGCGGTTCGCTTTTCCCCGGTTCTACGGTTCGCTTTTCACTACTTTCAGGAGAATATTATGAATCAAACCAAGTATCCTCACCTATTAGCTCCTTTGGATCTAGGTTTCACCCAATTAAAAAACCGGGTTCTCATGGGTTCCATGCACACCGGGCTCGAAGAAGCTCCCAAGGGATTTGAGCGAATGGCCGCCTATTTTGCCGAAAGGGCCAGAGGAGATGCAGGGCTTATCGTCTCCGGGGGCGTAGCACCCAATGACGCCGGATGTGTTGCACCCGGGGCAGCCAAACTGACCACCGCAGAGGAAGCTGAGCAACATCAGGTCATCACCAAAGCTGTTCATCGGGAAGGCGGCAAAATTGCGATGCAGATTCTGCATGCCGGACGCTATGCTTTTCATGAAGATCTGGTGAGCGCCTCGGCGATTAAAGCGCCGATAAACTTTTTCAAGCCCCGGGCATTGGACCAAAAAGAAATCGAGCAACACATCAATGACTATGCCGGCTGTGCCTTATTGGCCCGCCAGGCAGGCTACGACGGTGTGGAAATAATGGGATCTGAAGGGTACCTCATTAATCAATTTATCGTATCTAAAACCAATAATCGCACCGATGATTGGGGCGGCAGTTTTGAAAATCGAATTCGATTTCCCGTTGAAATTGTCCAACGTGTCAGGGAAAAGGTCGGATCTGATTTTATTATAATTTACCGGCTTTCCATGATCGATCTGGTAAAAAAGGGGAGCTCCTGGGAGGAAGTCGTTAAATTGGCCGAAAAAATTGAACAGGCCGGTGTGACGATCATCAATACCGGCATCGGATGGCATGAAGCCCGGGTTCCGACCATTGCCACTGCGGTGCCGCGGGCAGCCTTTACCTGGGTAACGGCGAAACTAAAAGGACGGGTCTCCGTGCCCCTGGTAACCAGCAATCGCATCAACACTCCCGAGGTGGCCGAAGAGGTGCTGGCGCGGGGTGATGCCGACATGATATCCATGGCCCGGCCTTTTCTGGCGGATGCCGATTTTGTAAAAAAGGCGTCGCAAGACAGGGCCGATGAAATCAATACTTGCATTGGCTGCAACCAGGCCTGCCTGGATCACATTTTTCTTGGCAAAATATCTTCCTGCCTGGTCAACCCGCGGGCCTGTCATGAAACCGAACTCCAATATCTGCCGGCAACAAAGAAAAAGAAGATTGCCGTCGTTGGTTCCGGACCGGCCGGTCTTTCCTTTGCTACGGTCGCTGCCGGCAGGGGCCATGAAGTCATGTTGTTCGAGCAAAATGACACTATCGGCGGGCAGTTCAATATGGCCAATCAGATCCCGGGCAAAGAAGAATTCAACGAGACCCTCCGCTATTATGACAAGCAGCTCGCACTGACCGGAGTTCAAACCCGATTAAGCTCGAAAGCCACGGCCAAACAACTTCTGGGAGAAAAATTTGACGAAGTAATCCTGGCCACCGGTGTAACGCCTCGAAAACCGGACATCGAAGGGATCGACCGTCCGAATGTGTTAAGCTACGTGGACGTCCTATTGCACAAAAAAGCGGTTGGGCGGCGAGTTGCCATCGTCGGCGCCGGTGGAATCGGTTTTGATGTGGCCCAGTATATCACTCATCAAAATCTGTCTACCAGCCTCGATCGCGACGCATTTTTAAAAGAATGGGGGGTGGATAAAGAGTTTCGTCATCCCGGCGGATTGACAGCTACTCGCCCCCAGAGGCCTCCAGCCGAACGCGAAGTCTATCTTTTGCAACGCAAAACAAATAAAATCGGTGAAACCTTGGGGAAAACCACCGGATGGATCCATCGCGTCACTCTCAAACAGCGCAACGTCGCCATGATCAATGGGGTGACCTATTCCCGTATAGATGATCAGGGTTTGCATATCGTCCTTAAGGATCAACCAAAAGTTTTGGAGGTGGATACCGTCATCATCTGTGCCGGGCAGGAACCACTGAGAGATCTTCAAGATAACCTGGAAAGCGAGGGAATGACGGTTCATTTAATCGGGGGCGCAGAGCTTGCCGTTGAGCTGGATGCTAAACGGGCTATTGAGCAAGGAGCGAGGCTAGCAGCGAAGATATGAAAAAGCGAATCCTCCAAAGGCGGATCGAAGGAAGGAACATTCATAAAAGCGAACCGCAGAACTGCAGGAAAAGAGAACCGCAGAACCGAAGAATATCGAATGTCGAAGGA
>JAIVWA010000569.1:0-3301 GCA_049190255.1 Gammaproteobacteria bacterium
AAATTTTTTCCCGTAAGCAGCGCAGCAAAATGGGCTAACGGCTCGTAATTTCTATAACCTAACCCGGACAAGCCGGAAAATGCCTTGTGAGCTAAAGTGCCTAAAATGCCTAAAATTGTAGTGTCGCTTCGCTCCGTCTTTATTATAAACGCCTGGTATTTTGCGCCTGCACAAGCGATAAATCAGTAAGTAAAAATAAGAGCGATAGCGAAGGCTGTTTTTTTGTTGGGTTAAAATCGATAGAATACCTTAACCTGTCGAGAGCCTCTTGGCCGAACGGCTTTAGGCATTTTAGTGCAATTTAGGCATTTTAGGCATTTCTTCAAATACCATGCTTTTTCTAAAAAATATCTTGCCACAAAATGCACAAAAATAATTACTAAGACTCTAAATCCCTCAATCAGCCCCCTTTTCTTTCAGCAGATTCGAAAGCAGTCCACGATATGTCTTGCCTTCCACCTTCCCGAGGTAATCAACCAGGTCCTGTTCCATCTTGGCCGCCAGATAGGGTTGCTCGTGGAGCAAGTTGTTTTTCTCCAATGGGTCTTTTATTACATTAAACAGTTGCAGCAGATCCAGTTCGGCAAGATAGATCAGTTTCCACTCCCAATTGCGATACAGAAAATAGCGCCGTTTGAATGAAGCCCTTCCAACCACATCCCTTTTAAGATACCGTTGCCTCTCTTTTCCCAGGATCAGGGGGACAAGAGAAATACCCATATGGGGGTCATCATAAGGCGGGCTAATTGAATAGCCGGCAAGATCAGCAATGGTCGGAGCCATGTCGGCGGCGATAGCCGGCACATTTTCAAATCTTTTCCGAATAGCGTGAGCGACAAGGATTAACGGAATTCGAATTTCTTCTTCATATACGGTATGCCCGTGGAGACTGGCGCCGTGTTCCCAGAATTGTTCTCCATGGTCGGAGGTAAACAAAATGACGGTCTTATCATAAAGGTCTTCTTTTTTGAGCCAGGATACAAACCGGCTGAAGGCCCGGTCGATATATGACAAATTATTGTCGTATAAGTCCCGTGGTGTATCACCAAAGTCCATCCCGTCTTTTTTCTTCCACAGATCATTGTGAACATCCATAAGATGCAAAAAACTAAGAAACCGTTCACCGGCAGGTAGGGCAGCGATTGCATGGCGAGCTGATTCAAATACTTCATCGGCCGTCGCTGAGCGCCGATCGCTGACAGCACGCGGAATGGCAAGTTCGGTAACCGGTAGATCCGGTGGAAAGATGTCTCGCGGGCCGAATCCCTTCATCAACATGTAATGTTCAATTCCCTCAGCCTGTGCGATTTTGAAATATAGATTTTGCCGATATAAGCCCGGTCCGTAAAGATCAAAACGGCTTCGGCCGGCAACCAGGAACGGAAAAGCGGCAAAAGATCCACCGCCCTGGCTGTATGCCCGCCGGAAAGATATCGCTTCCTCTGTGGCCCAGCGGTCCAGAAAAGGGGTCAGGTTGCGGTGGTAACCGGCGGAATGAAAGGCATCACCCCGTAGGGCATCCACGACAATGATCAGCAAATTGAAACCTTGGGGCAGAAGTGATGGATGGGACTTGCTCAGTCTCCAGGGCTGGGGCCAGGGATGAGGGCTGCTGTTTTGCGGTGGACGTTGCCCGAGATTAATCCATTTACCAAATCCCAGGGCGTTAGCAAACTCTCTGGCAAATGTTGCATCCACCCGGGTGAGTTCGTTGAATTGAAGCACGACGACCTTGACCTCAGGATACTTTCCGAGGGCATAAAATGGTAAAAATCCAAGAGCTGCTGTAATTGCCAGGGCAACCCCCCGTCGGCGAAGATTAGATGGCGCATGGGACTTTAGAGAAAAAAGCTGTTCTATCAGCAACAGAGCTGTTCCGGCAGCACCCAAAGATATAATTTTTAATATGGCCCCTTTGAGATAGGAAAAAGCCGTAAACCATGGATTAAACAGATCACCGAATAAAACCACATAGCCGATGAAGCCGCATGCGGTAAGGGTAGAAATCAAGAGCAACAGCCAGCATATTTTTGTTTTTGGCCGGCAGGTCAACAGCCAGGTAATCGGAAAAAGGATGGCAGCCCCGAAGGTTAGTGAAACGATACCAATCAGGCTGGTTTTTTCAGGTTGAGGTATGTGAGGGATAATCCTGTAAAAAACACTTGAAAATAAGATTCCCCCTGAAACACTCAAAAAAATGAATAGCTGCCATACCGTCGATTTTAGATCTAGATTGTTGATCTGCCAGGGTATTGCATAATAAAGGGTGATGAAAAGAAAACCCGTAAAAAACACGACTAAAGAAAAAAATATCAGGAAATATAGTATCCCAATATCTTTGTTTTTATATAATTTAAGAAACAAGCGACGGATGCCAATTATAATGATGAGCATGCCGATTCCGAGCCATACACTGGTAATCCCGGACAATATCGCGGGAAAAACATATCTCAAGTGGGATTCAAAATTGGAGTCCAGCACGATTTGGTCTGCCAATCGACGCCAGGAAGGGTCGAGAAGAGAAATGGCGGCACCAAAAATAAACAGCAGAATAAAAAAAAGGCCCGCATTTACCGCAGGTTTTTGGAACGACAGCGGTTGATGATCGAAGTCAGGTAAACCCAGACGCCGGAAGGCAATAATCCCCTGAATAAGAATGGATATCAACAGGACGGCATAAACTAAAGGCAGGAAGTCTGTCTGTTGGGAAAAAAGCAGCAGCGCAATGGCAGCAATACTGAGGACTTGGAGACAGACCAAAAAGGGCAGCCATCTGTCAGCCCCCGATGATGACTGCCGCATCTGCCGCAGTTGTATCCAGCACATCAGAATCAGATAAACCAGGCCAAATCCCACACACGGGGTGATATTGGCACGAATCCAAGCAAAGCCCGGGCTTTCACCCGCTGAAATTTCCTGGCCCAGGGGGCTGTGAACCGCCGAAAAAAGTGCGTTGGTAACAACCACCAGAATAGCTGCCGAGAAATGAAGCCAGGGTAGGATCCGATAAATTCCTATTTTCTTGCCGTCTGATGGAGGTAAAGGCATAGATTCACCCAAGTAAACTGTCGGAGCTTAAATATGAAAAGAGTAGGCTTTGTATGAAACATTAAAAGCGAACCGCAGAACCGCAGAATATCGAATGTCGAATGTCGAAGGGTGGAATCGCTACGCTCGGTCTTTTTTATAAAATAGACAGAATACATTATTCGATGTTGGACGTTCAATGTTCGATGTTCGATGTTCATTTTTTAGTTAACCCATGATATGAAACTAGCCAAGGCCAAAGTTTCTTTTTTGA
>JAIVWA010000570.1:0-3301 GCA_049190255.1 Gammaproteobacteria bacterium
TGCCTTCATGGGGCTCATTTTTCCAGACAATACCCTCACCGGCCAGGGCCTTGGCCAGAATTGCGGCTGCCTGGTTCTCGTGGATTTCGTCCTCTTCCAGATCGATTACATACAAGTTATTTTTACCGAGCTTCTGAAGATGGCACAGATCTTTATCGCAAACGGTATGGCCTTTATGAAAGGCGGGGCCCTTGAATTCACCGGGTCGAATTTCGGTAATGTCATGGGCCAGTTCGGTACCCACCGCATCCTTTAATTTGATTTTTTTCAGCATTGTTGAGCTCCCTCGTAGAGCATAGGGCATAGGGCAAAGTGCATAGCGCTAAAAGAACACAGCCGAACCCCTATAATAATATCGATCCTATTCCGGTCACCAATCAACCATTCAACTAATCAACCAGTCAACTATTTAATTGCCATGTTAATATCTAATCACAATCATCTTGAAAAATCTTTGCGTCTTTTCGGGTTTGCGTGGGATTCTGCCCCGGTACCCAGTTCATATCCGGCCAGGTAATTTCACGGGCATCATTAAAATAAACATCATCGGCACAGGGTTTACAAAACGAACGGCCATCTTTGATCACCTCGCGACGGTCGCGCACCACCTGGCCGCAGCGAGAACAGGTCGCCTTAAAGCGGGTGGGACCGGGAAGGTCCTCTTCCGGTATGTGGACATCCACCTGCTGGACCCGGAACAGCACACTGTCGGGCATCCGTTTATAAGCTTCCAGCTGGCGGGCATGTTTCTCCGCAATTTCCGGCGCATACGCTTCTGCCAGGTCACGGCTTTCTTCAGTGGAGATCACCCGAAAGGCCTGGCCGGTTTCAAGGTTTACAAAGGTGGCCGCCATGATACCGTGGTCTATAAATTTCAGGGAACGGCGGCCCAGCTTGACGCCGGTGGCGTAAGCAACCGCATCGGCGGTGCAGCGATCCATCTCCACATAGACGATGAGTTTTTTTATCTGATCGCGGCTGGCGGGCTCATTCAAACCGATGAGCCGGCATCCCAGCATGGCCATGCGCACCCCCACCGCCTGACCCGGGCAAAGATGTCCATGGACCTCTGCCGATCCTTTTAAAAGGGTTTCGAAATCTTGCATGGTCAGCGTGGTCCTTTAAGCCACATGGTGGTATATGTTAATAATAACATAACAGATGGCAAAAAAAATCGCTGATGGTCAGCGAGTGAACTCGACTAATAGCACAAATTATTGTTTATGTAACGTAATAATTGTAACAGAATCAAATTCTTTTTTAACTCAGGATTAATTGGGTCGTGGGAGCGGCTTTCCAGCCGCGATAAGTATTTTATCGGTAATGGAGATCGCGACTGGAAAGTCGCTCCCACAACAGAAACAAATTCATACCTCCTTAGGCTGGCAAACTTGCTGCAATGACAATTCTGCTTATTCAATCCACATGTAAGGGGACATTCGGTTTGAATTTACACGAAGTACTCTTTCCCGTGGGCGGCAGCACTAAGGTCGCTTTTTCAACAAGGTGAAATAAAACGTGCTGGATTCTCCTTTGACACTTTCGGCCCAGATTTTTCCGTCATGGCCCTCGACAATGGCCTTGCAGATGGCCAGTCCGAGACCGGTACCTTCAGGCTTGTTGACCCCGGCGGATGGCACGGTGGAAAATTTATCGAATATGGTTTTGAGATTTTCTTCCGAAATTCCCATCCCCCGGTCCTTGATCGATACCGTTACATAGTCGAGATCCTCTTTCATTCTTATTTGAATTTCGGTTGCGGGGCCGGAAAATTTAATGGCGTTCTCAATTAAATTGACCAGAACCTGCTCGATGCGCTCCAGATCCAGCTCCACCAGGACATCACCGGGATTTGCGTAGTTTATGGAAATATTTTTATCGATGGATAAAGGACTGATAATTTCAACGACCTCCTCGATTAAAATACTCAGATTGACCTGATCAAAGGACCACTCGATTTTGCGGGCCTCGATCTTGGTGAAATCAAACAAATCCGATACCAGGTGAATCAGCCGGGCCAGGTTTTTGTCGATAATTTCCAGGTAATTACGGTTATCTTCTTTTTTAATCGTGCGGTTGAGGTAATCGATGCCCCCCCGGACGACGGTCAGCGGGGTGCGCAGCTCATGGGACATGTTGGCCAGAAAATCCGATTTCAGCTTATCAAGGGTTTGCAGCTCCCGGTTGGCATCCGATAATTCTTTGGTGGCCTGAACAACCTTTTCTTCCATCTGGTCGCGTCCTCGGGCCAAATTCTGGGCCATGGTGTTAAAGTGGTGCCCCAGTTTTTCCAGCTCATCGCCGGTTTCGATGTTTACCCGGGCATCCAGGTTGCCCTTGCTGATTTCATCGGTCATGTCTTCCAGTTTTTTAAGGGGTTTGATTACGAACCGGCGCGTCAGGATAAACAGGGTGAAAGTCGTCAAAAAGATCAGACCGGTACCGGCCACCGCCAGTTTCAGATGATTTTTGCGGGTGGCGGACAGCATTTTTTCAGCCGGCAGAAATACGCTCAGGCCTCCTCTGATGACGTTGACGGAATCCCCTTCCCGATTGTGGCATTCAAGGCACTGGTGCTCCAGATAAAGCGGAACCATGTATTGAAAATACTGTTTGCCGTTGTTGTACTCAAACCTGAAAGTTTCCCTTAATCCTTTGGTTCTGAACAGGTTTAAGGCTTCGCGTTCAAAACCGTCCGGTTTATTTTCCGGATTCAAGGGGTTTAGGCTGGCCAGGCGAAAGCGGTATAAGTCCTGGCGGGTTGAGTACTGGGACAGTTTCCGGGTTACCATTGAAGGCGTAAATCGCTGGTAAGACCCCTGGTCTGTTTCCAGCTTATCGTCAAAAAAACAGGTGATATCTTTGGCTCCCTTACTTTGCAGATCTACAAACACGCCGCCGCTGTCGGTGATCCACTGGCGGGTCAAAATAATCTGCCTGGACAAAATTCGGGCCTGATTCACCACCTGGTCATTGGACTGCTTTTCGTTTTGAAAACCGGCCCAGGTGAATATGATTCCTAAAATGGGGATGATGATAAGGACAATGCACCAAAAAAATTTCCACTGGAGGGAAACATGAAATTTTTTCACGGCTAAGCCTCCTGGAAGGAATAGAAAGAGATTAAAACCGGAGTGGATTTTATCGGGTGAACCTTACCCGGACAAGCCGGAAAAAAAGGGCAAATTCAATCGGCCGGGTTTTCGTTCAACCACTAATTTGTCTTGTTTAGATACTCGATTTTTATCGGTGAGTCAATCCCAGGTTCGAATCCATGCTAAGGCATTTCCCATCATTTGAA
>JAIVWA010000571.1:0-3299 GCA_049190255.1 Gammaproteobacteria bacterium
TGGAATTGCTCCATCTGGTGGGAATCCCGGATTACGCAAATTTGGTTTGCGGTGTTCTTTCATACGGTGATCTAAAACGGGTGGAGTTGGCGGTGGCTTTGACGAATCAGCCCAGGTTGCTTTTGATGGATGAACCCACGGCAGGAATGGAACCTGCGGAACGACAGCGTTTGATGGATTTGACGCTTCAAATTGTTCGCCATCGGAACATAGGTGCTTTATTTATCGAACATGACATGGATGTCGTCTTCACCCATGCCGATCGTATCATTGTTCTTAATCGTGGTGAGAAAATCGCCGAAGGAACTCCCGATCAGGTTCGACAAAACGATAATGTGCGCGAGGTTTATTTGGGGGGCGAAGCGATGCAGTCACAGGAATGAACTGTTCTATATCTTGCCGCAAAGTGAACGAAAATCATTATTAAACTAACAACGAATACGATGCTCAAGGTAGAATCCATCAACACATTTTATGGTAAGGCCCAGATAATTTTTGATTTGAGTCTTGGGGTCAGCGCCGGTGAAGTTGCGGTATTGCTGGGTCGCAATGGCGCGGGTAAAACAACAACCTTTAAAAGTATTATGGGCCTTGTACCGGCTACCCGCGGAACCATAACCTTTAACACAGAAAATATTCTCGGTTGGCCGCCTCATAAAATCTGCGGATTGGGCCTGGGTTACGTACCGGAAGATCGCCGTATCTTTTCCAAACTCACCATAATGGAGAATTTGGAAGTGGGAAAACAACCTTCCCGCAAAGGGGTTGAACCCTGGACCCCTGACCGCCTGTTTGAACTCTTTCCGAATTTGGGGGAGAAACCAGGCCAATACGGTGGAAACCTGAGTGGCGGCGAGCAACAAATGCTGGCAATTGCACGCACGTTGATGGGCAATCCTGAATTAATTATCCTCGACGAACCTTCCGAAGGATTAGCCCCTGTCATCTTGGAGCAGCTGGCCAAGACCATTGTGAAGCTCAAAGAGGAGGGGGTTGCGGTGTTGCTGGCCGAGCAGAATCTGAATTTTGCCAAAAGCGTATGTGACCGGGCTTATATTGTTCAACAGGGACGGGTCTGCCATGAGAGTCCGATGGCTGAACTTTCTATGGAAACCTATGAAAGATATCTATTCAGGAACAGCCCTGGAGGGAATGTTGGAACAACTGGTCCTTGAAAAATGCTTAATCACAGCCGGTAGCTATCATTATAATATCGGACCGCCTGCCGCAAAAATGCTGATCTGCCTTTCTTGATGGATTCTTCATCATTATCGATTTTATGAAGCAATTCCGGATCGATAGTTATTTGGATGGTCTTCATGAGAATGATCTCGCTGTTTATTTATTATGTATAATAATTTGTTTATTATTTGTTAACATAATTAATCAACCCCAATTGCTTTCTAATCAACTAATCAACCAATCAACGATATCTGATTTTAGGCATTTGTATCTCGTAAGGCGGAGTGCTTCGAAATACCGACCAGCTCGGGTGAGGGGTGGTATCTATGACTCGGCTCCAAGGGGTATGTTATATTTTTTCATTTTTTTATATAACAGGGTGCGGTGAATACCCAGGACCCTGGCAGCCCCGGCCTTGTTGTGGTTGCTTTCTTTCAGGGCATAGCGAATGGCCTCTTTTTCAGTTCTGGCCTGCACGTCTTTTAATGAGGACTGATTGCGGTCGGATATTTTATTGCGGCTGCGCTGCAGATGGAAAGGCAGATCCTGTAAACAGATGGTATCTCCCTTTATAGCTGACATTGTACGTTCAAGTACGTTGGAAAGCTCACGTACGTTTCCCGGCCATCCATATCTTCGCAAGGCCTTATCAACTTCCTGATCCATTTTTATTTCCGTCAGATTTGCTTCCTGGGCCATTTGCTTCAGCAAGTGGCGGGCCGTGGGTAGAATGTCGCTTCGGCGCTCCCGCAGCGGTGGAATGTGCAACGGGATCACATTCAGGCGGTAGAACAAATCTTTGCGAAAGCGATTGTCGATCAGCATTTGCTCGAGATTTTGGTTGGTGGCGGCAATGACGCGAAAATCCGATTGAATGATTCTGGTGCCGCCGACCCGTTCAAACTCCTTATCCTCGATGGCACGCAGTAACTTGGGCTGCATCTCGAGGGGCAGGTCTCCGACCTCATCCAGAAACACGGTGCCGTGCCGGGCCAATTCGAACTTGCCGGGTTTGCCGTCGGCGCCGGCGCCGGTAAAGGCGCCCTTTTCATAACCGAAAAGCTCCGATTCCAGGAGATCCTTGGGAATGGCGGCACAGTTTATGCGCACAAAGGGATGGGCCCTGCGGGGGCCGGCATGATGAATGGCCTGGGCAAAAAGTTCTTTGCCTGTGCCGCTTGCACCTGAAATGAGAACCGGGTAATGGTTGGCGGCCGCCCGGCGGGCTTCAATTATTAAAGCCTTTATGCTTTCGCTGGTTCCGATAATGCTTTCAAAGGTATACCGTGTGGATCGAAGATTGATCAATTCCTCTTCATAAAGCTTCACCTTCGACTCTAAAAGCGAAAGCTCGGAGGCAAGCTTTCTGACGTCCTTGACATCCTTAAACATGACCTGACCAAAGACCGCGATGACCTCACCGTCTTTTTGGATCGGTATCCGCTGGACGACCATGTTTTGCCCCCTAATCCGATGCGATTGATTTATTTCAGGCTGACCGGTTCGGGCGACGATATGCATGCGGCTGTTGTCGACCGACTCGGTGCAATGCCTTCCGATCTGATCTTCAGGGTCTACTCCGAGAAACGCCCCATAGGGTTTGTTGAAATGGGTAATACGGCCGTTGATGTCCGTTACGATCGCGCCATTGTAAATGCTGTCAAAAATAAGCTGATACATTTCTAGCTGTTTCTGCAGATCTTCCGTTGTTGGATGGTCACGTTCCTGCATGTTGCCTCCTGGAGATTCTTATATGGGTTGCCTTTCATTAAAATGTATCAGCCAGGCTACATGTAGATTGATTGCTACATAGTTTTCATACACTTTCCTAAAGAGAATGTCGAGTAAAACAGCGTCATATTTTTGTATAAAACATAAATTTTGAATAGTATTCATTGGTTATCCAAAGATGAGATTTCCTTTTTAATTAAAATAATGGGTTTTTAAGTCATGGTCTGAAACTTGCTTGGCGATGATTGTGTGAGGATGAGCGCCTAAATCAGACCTGTGTCCAATTTTCATGCAATCCCATGACAGTTAAAGAGTCACAGCTATTTTTCCAGGCTGAATGACGAGATCTGTAACTATAGAACCTGTTGCATATTTTCAGGCCCTAA
>JAIVWA010000572.1:0-3297 GCA_049190255.1 Gammaproteobacteria bacterium
CTCACGGTCCTGAGCAAAGTCGAAGGACTCACCACCCTGAGCCAGGTCGAAGGGCAAATCCCAATGACCCAAATTCAAAATTCAAAACAGATAGAATGACCGCGAGACATCGAATAAGTGATAGAAATGTTTTGGTTATTGAGATTTGGAATTTCGATATTGTTTGGAATTTGAGTATTGTAATTTGGGATTTTAGTGCCGTATCCGGGAAAGCAAATCGCTTCCAGTTGAATCAGTCAGAGCTAACTTTGACGTTGCCCTGCTAATCTACCAACTTGATCTTGACAGTTCCCGGCAAATAAGCTATCAAAAACGATTTAAATTTAGTAGCTGTAAACGTAATCTTCCGTATCATGGGACGGTGAAAATCTTGGAAAAAACTAGCGAAGTGCTGCAAAATCGAAGAACAAAAATTGAAGAATTAAAAAAAAACCGCATCAATCCTTTTCCCAATGGATTTATCGTATCGCATACGGTTCGCGATATTCAAAACGCCATTGACGAATCATCGGAGACATTGACGCAGGATGCACCGGTTTTCATTACCGCCGGACGCATGATGGCCATCAACCGCTTCGGTAAAAGCGCCTTTATCCGTTTCAGGGATCGGACCGGGCAGCTTCAGGCCTATGTGAGAAAAGACCGCATCGGAGACCCGGCTTACCGGATCTTCAAACAGCTTGATATCGGTGATTTTGTGGGGATAAAAGGCGGATTGTTTCAAACCCGCACCGGTGAATGGACGCTATTGGCCCAGGAAGTAACTCTGCTATGCAAAGCCACGCGTCCGCTGCCGGAGAAGTTTCATGGGCTGCGTGATCCGGAAAAGCGTTACCGTCAGCGTTATGTCGACCTGATTATGAATGCAGACGTACGGGAAATTTTCTTAAAGCGCAGCCAGATTATTCAGCAGATTCGCAGATTTTTTATCGAGCGGGATTTTCTGGAAGTAGAAACACCCATGATGCAGCCTATCCCGGGCGGGGCCGAAGCTGCTCCTTTTAAAACCCATCATAATGCCTTAGGAATGGATCTCTACCTGCGTATTGCCCCGGAACTGTATTTAAAACGCCTGGTTGTCGGAGGCTTTGAGAGAGTTTTTGAGATTAATCGCAATTTCAGAAATGAAGGGGTGTCCACCCAGCACAATCCGGAATTTACCATGCTAGAATTCTATCAGGCCTATGCCACTTACGGGGACCTGATGGATTTAACCGAGCAACTGATTGCCGCAATCGCTGTGTCGCTTAGCGGATCGGCCCAGATCAGCTACCAGGGCCAGGAAATCGATTTATCAGGAAAATGGCGCCGGCTGTCACTTTATTCCGCGCTCGAGGAATTGGGAGGTGTTGATCCGACTCTTTTAAATGACAAAGAAGGGCTCCTCAAATTTGCTTCCCACAAGGGGGTAAAAGTTACCAAAACGGGACAGCTGGGTAAGGTGATCACCAAATTGTTCGATGCCCTGGTGGAGCCCCAGTTGATTCAACCGACTTTTATTACTGAATATCCCGCCGAAGTCTCCCCCCTGTCCCGGCGCAGTGATCAGCAGCCGGATCTTACTGAAAGATTTGAACTTTTTATCGCCGGGCGCGAAATTGCCAACGGATTTTCAGAACTCAATGATCCGGTTGACCAGCATGAGCGGTTTCGCCAGCAGGTCGAGGGGCGCCAGGCAGGTGATGAGGAAGCGCATCGCATGGATAACGACTATATTGAAGCCCTGGAGTACGGGATGCCTCCGACCGCCGGTGAGGGCATCGGCATCGATCGGTTGGTTATGCTGCTCACTGATGCCGCTTCCATCCGGGAGGTCATCCTCTTTCCGCACATGAAGTCCAAAGAGTGAGGGATTGAGGTATTAAGGGATTGAGGGATTGAGGGATTAGGGAATTAAGGGATTGAGGGATTAGGGAATTAAGGGATTGAGGGATTGAGGGACTATGGGATATGAATTATTCATCGGGGGCCGCTACCTGAGGGCCAAACAAAAGCAGGCCTTTATCTCCCTGATTACCATCCTTTCAACTGCCGGGGTGGCGGTGGGAGTAATGGCTCTGATTGTAGTTATAGCGGTGATGGCAGGATTTGAGGCCGACTTAAAAAGTCGCATATTAGGCGGGCAATCCCAGGTGATCCTCAAACGCCATGGCGGTGCTTTTACACAATACCGCCAAGTGATCAGGGAAGTAGAACAGATTGAAGGGGTTGAGGCTGCCACCCCGTTTATTCTCTCCCAAATCATATTGCGGGCAAAGCATGGGGCATCCGGGGCGGTGTTAAGAGGAATTGACCCCGAATCAGCCGGAAGGGTTTTGACAACCCTGCAACAGGTTAATTTGCCCGACCCGGCAACCGTTGAAGCCCCTTCAAAAGATATTCCCGAGATTCCCGGTATCGTTTTGGGACGTGAATTGGCCAAAAATCTCGGGGTTGTTGAAGGCGATGTGATCTATCTAATATCCCCCCGGGGCCCCTTGTCACCCATCGGTCATGTAGCGGCAATGAAACAGTTTCGAGTCACCGGGTTTTTCGAATCCGGTATGTATGATTATGACCAGACTTTTGCCTTCATCAATATCATTGACGCCCAGAAAATAATGCGTATGGGAAATTCTGTCACCGGGCTTGATATTCGAGTAACCGACATATATGACGCCAGAAATGTGGCCCAAAAGATTACTGCCAAACTGAAGTTTCCCTTCTGGGCCATCGACTGGATGCAGATGAACCGCAATCTTTTTAAAGCGCTGAAGCTGGAAAGAAAGGTGATGTTTATCATATTAACCCTCATCATTCTGGTGGCGGCCTTTAACATTGCCAGCAGTTTGATTATGATGGTCCTGGGCAAAACACGAGACATCGCCATCTTAAAAGCCATGGGAGCCACCGAGGCCAGCATCCGAAAAATATTTGTTTTCAACGGCATGGTCATCGGCACTGTTGGCACATCACTGGGACTAGGCCTGGGGCTCATTGTCTGCTTTTTGCTCAAACATATCAATGTCCATGAATTGGCTGGAGATATTTATTATTTTACGACTTCTCTGCCGGTAAAGCTTGAAATTGTTAATGTTGTTTCGATCATTGCCGCGGCCTTGGTGATATGTTTCCTGGCAACCCTTTATCCGGCCCGACAAGCATCTAAACTGAATCCTATTGAGGCCATCAGATACGGATAGTATCATCCTAATTAAGCGAAAAACGCTCAATTAGAAAAGACAGAGCGAAGCGATACCACAAATCTTCAATCTTCAATATTCAATTCCGGCTTGTCCGGATTGGGTATCAGGTAAG
>JAIVWA010000573.1:0-3264 GCA_049190255.1 Gammaproteobacteria bacterium
ATTAAGAAAAAGATGCAGAAAAGAGCGTTTTCAAGAAAGGATAAAGTGCTCTCTGTTATAGTATCGGCCTTAAATAATCGATGCACATAGAATGGGGAGCATTACCAGTTTGTTAATGAAAAAATATTAAGAAAGTGAAAAAAGTTCTGGACATTGCATTTGATAACCTGTATAGGACAATAAACTATCCTTATGGAGGACAGGAGATCAGATGCAATCAATATCTTCAGAAAAGTTTTGTGGCCAGATCGTTACAAAAGAGCAACTGCAAGAAATAATAGAAATTACTGATACATTCCCCAACCTTAGCCGGACAGAACTGGCGAATACGGTCTGTGAGCTATTTTCTTGGAAAAGGCCGAGCGGGAAGCTAAAAGGCGTTGAATGCCGTCAATTTCTTGAACGCCTGGATGCAAATGGCGTTATCCATCTGCCTCTATGCAGAAAACAGTTTGTCAAAAAGGCTAAAACAAAGGTAGCCCGAACCGATCAGTCCGATTCACAGGCGACTATTTCAGCAAAGCTACGAGAGCTATCTCCTATATTACTGACACGGGTTAAAGCAAAAGAGCAGCGGCAGCTGTGGTATGAATACGTCGATCGGTATCATTATCTGGGGTATCAATTGCCCTTTGGAGCGCAACTGCGCTATTTCATTGAATCGGGTGCAACGGATGATATTCTTGGCTGTTTTCAATTTTCCAGTCCGGCCTGGAAGATGGCGCCACGGGACCGATGGATTGGTTGGAGCGATGCGCAACGCAAGGTCAACTTACAAAAGATCATCAATAACAGTCGATTTCTCATTTTCCCTTGGGTTAAGGTCAAAAACCTTGCTAGCTCGACTCTTGCGTTAGCGGTTAAGACCATCGCGGATGATTGGCAAGGCTGCTATGGCTACCGCCCGGTTCTTATGGAAACATTGGTTGACCAAAAGCGATTCAAAGGCACTTGCTATAAGGCAGCCAACTGGATACACATGGGGAAAACGACTGGCCGTGGACGGATGGACCGTGACAACAAACAGCACGGCGCGGCGGTTAAGGACATCTATGTTTACCCCCTTACATCACGATTCCGTCAAGAATTGGCGGGATTGTAAAAGGGGGGCGCCATGGGAGTTGCGGCCCGCATTCTTGAACAGGATCCAACCGGGGAACTTCGACACATGATCCATGATGAAGTGGACAGATGGGTTGACCAGATTATAGACGAAGTGTTTGTGGATGGTAAAGAGCCCACGGTAATGGAGCTCAGCGAATTGTTTTCCGAAACGAAACAAAAGTTTTTTGGCGCTTGTTTTCAAGCACTGATCGAGCAAAAGTACGCTGGGTTATTGGATCAGGAATACGCCCCTTGCCCGCAATGCGGCAAGATGTGCAAAAAACGGCGCGGCAATTTAAAACAGATGGTGACCATGCAGGGTCCCAGCGCTTTGAAACGGCCTTGGTTTTATTGTGTGGATTGTTCATATGGTTTTTCGCCATTGGACAAGGTGCTTGAGATCAGCCGTAAAAGATATCAGTTTGACGTTCAGAAAAAATCGACCAGGACCGCTGCAGAAGTTCCGTTTTCCAGCGGCAGTGAGCTGTTTGCGGAGCTGACCGATCACCCTGTCAGTGACCATTTCATGCACGATACATTTGAAGAGGTGGGTGCGTATGCCTGCCTGGAAGATGTTATTCCCAGTCGGCAAGAGATAGCCGCACGGTGCCAGGGGGTCAACGGTGTTTCCTGGCGCCCGGTATTGGTCGTAGCCTCCGACGGTGCTCATGTCCCGACGCGTCCGAAAGCAAAACGCAATGAAAAAAGAGGCCAAGGTCGGTGGCAGGAGGCTAAAGGGTTCCGTATATATTTACTGGGCAAGGATCGAATAGTTCATGTCGCAAGCTGGCATCAAATCCAAAATGAAGAACAATTTGGCGAGGATCTGTCACTTGTGGCATCTCGAATTGATCAGGATGATCTTCGCATTGGATTGTTGGGTGACGGAGCCGACTGGCTGTGGAAACATATGGTTGCTTGCTTTCCAAAAGGGCGCCAGATTTTGGACTATTTCCATTGTGCCGAGCATATCCACAAGGTGGCCAAGCTGCAATATGGTGAAAAATCTCAAAAATGCCTGCAATGGGTGGAAAGTACGATAACACGGCTGTATTATGCGGAAGTGGATAATGTGGTTTGGGGGCTTGAGCGGATGAAGCCCCGGGATAGTTTGGCAAAGGAAGAAATCCGAAAACTCATTGGTTACTTGCACAACAACCGGGAAAGAATACATTACCGCGGTGATCGAATAGGCGGTTATCCTATTGGTAGCGGTGGAATCGAATCTGCGAACAAATTTATCTGTCATACACGAATGAAGCGTTCCGGGGCATGGTGGGTTAAGGAAACGGGAAACGAAATGCTTGGAATTCGTTGTGCGATATACAATGGTACATATGACAATGTTTTCGAAAAGTATAAAAGGGCGAACTTATCTCAATGAAGGCTAGTACTTTATTAACAAACCGGTAATGCTCCCATAAGGACTGGCAAATCGAATGCTACGGCAGCACATCCATCGTAGAGCTTATTTATAGTTTTTGGTTTTATTTGAACCAGTTTTCCTCTGTGGGGAATTCGGTTTTTGGCGCTGGACTTGAGGAATTCAGCGCCTGAAATAAAATGCATAGCCTCAGGATAAAAGGTGCTTGGGATGAAAATTTTTATTTCCGGATTGTATTTTAAGACTGTTTCAAGACCCCACCAGTGATCCATATGTTCATGACTGATAAAGAGAAATTCGATCTCACCATTCTTAAGCATTTTATCGATGCCTTCCCTCTTGAAGGCCTCATCCATATATTGATGGTTCCATCCGGTGTCGAGCAGAAATTTGTGGTGACGACCGTCTAATGTCTCCATATCAATCAACGAGCAACTTCCGGCAGCATTTTTAGGATCCCATGGTATGCTCCATTGATTAGCTTTTACCCCACCCGCAGCTTTTATTGAAGTAATTAGATTCTTGTTATCGAACCATCCTAACTCGGAAACGCACTTTATCTTTACACTTTTACATTGTCCAATATCATATTTTCCACTTGCAAGAGCCTCAAGCGGTTTGTGAAAGACGACGCCTCCAAGTCCCAGAATAGCCCCTCCTATAGTTATGGCTTTTATGAAATCTCTGCGGTCTATTTCTTTCATAGTTGCCTCCTTCCCAATAAATTTCGATAGTTGCCGGTCATTGCAAAGTCTTTTTATTGTCTATGTGAGCTT
>JAIVWA010000574.1:0-3252 GCA_049190255.1 Gammaproteobacteria bacterium
TCTGAATTTTAACGCGTAGCGCGCAACGCGTAACGCGTAACCCGAATCGGGGAGGTAAGGCAGGTTTGCGGAAACAAATCAATCTGCGGATGACGCGTCAACGGAAAGTTATCCTGGAAGAACTGCGGAAGGTGAACACCCATCCCAGCGCTGATAAAATTTACGAGATGGTCCGCAAACGACTTCCCCGCATCAGTCTTGGAACCGTATATCGCAACCTTGAAATTCTATCCGCCAGCGGTGAAATCCAAAAGCTCGAACTTGGCTGTACGTCGAAGCGTTTCGATGGAATCGCAGACAATCATTATCACATTCGCTGCCTTCACTGTGACCGGGTGGTTGATGCCCCGGCTGATTTCGATGTTGCGGTCAACCATGATTTAAAAAATACAACCGATTTTAAGATCATCGGACACAGGCTGGAATTTATCGGAATCTGCCCCGATTGTATCACCTAGTGCAGTGTCCCATAAATACGTTAAAAAAGCCGAAAAGCACATCCAAAAAATCCCCCTTACCCCCTTTTAGAAAAGGGGGAAAACAGGTTCGGATTTGACCTGAACCTCTTGTATGAAACTTCAAGTTTCTTTTTCGATTTGACCGGCCGTTTTTTTGGCCGGCGGCTGGGCTGAACCCTGCCTGTGGGGTCATCTTGTGGGGTCGAAGCCCGAAGGGCGAAGCCCCAAACCCCTGAACGGTTACATCTACATCCATTCTATCAGCAGTAAATGTTGACAAATCACCGGTCGCTACATACGATGAGCCGGTAGAGGAAAATCGGAGATGACCCATGAAGATCCTCATCACAGGAGGTTCGGGCTTTGTTGGATCGAATCTCGCAAATTATCTGTTGGACAGAGAACACCAGGTTCTTGCCATCGGCAGATCAGAGCCGCAGCAACGGATTGATCATGAGAATTATCATTTTGTGGCGGCGGATACCACCCGGACAGGCCCGTGGCAAAAAGAACTTGAAAATGCGGATGCGGTGGTGAATCTGGCCGGGGCAACCATCTTCAAGCGCTGGACAGAAAAGTATAAAAAACAAATTTATGATAGCCGTATTCTGACCACCCGCAATGTCGTCGATGCCCTGCCGGCAGGCACAAACATAACCCTGTGCAGTGCTTCCGGGGCAGGATATTACGGCAGCCGGGGAGACGATATTCTAAAAGAAGATGAAAGGGCCGGCAGTGATTTTCTGGCAGGTGTTTCGGTAGATTGGGAAAAGGAAGCGCTGCGGGCAAGCGCCAAAGGGGGTCGGGTTGCCGTCATGCGATTCGGGGTTATCCTTGGGAAAAACGGCGGCGCCATGGCCAAACTGATACCTGTTTTTAAAATGTTTATCGGCGGTCCCCTCGGAGATGGCAATCAGTGGTTTCCGTGGTTGCATCTGGATGATCTTATGGGGGCCATCCTCTTTGTTCTTGAGCAGCAGGAGGCCAGCGGAGCTTTTAATTTCTGTGCGCCCAATCCGGTTCGAAATCGCGACCTGGCTCAAGCGCTGGGTGAGGGTTTGAACCGCCCGTCCTTCATGCCGGCACCGGCCTTTATGATCCGCCTGGCCATGGGTGAGTTCGGTGACGTTTTTCTGGGCAGCCAGCGCACGTTACCCGATAAATTATTAAGCCATGGGTTTTCATTTCAGTATCCGGATATCAAGGGTGCGATTCGAGCCGTCGTGGGGGAGTAACTGGATTTGCGTTGCTCGACACTCAATTCTGGATATTGTATACATGATACTCGATGCTGGATACTCGATAGAAGGGATAACCTGACACCATGACCGACAGCGAACCGAGTGAAGCCGCGCAGCAATTTCTAATCCAACTCTTTGAGCAGACCAAGGGTGATGGGTCTATTCAGGTATCCATGTATGATATTGGAGAGCTGCTGGATATGGACCGGGATACTGCTTCCACCGTGGCCCAGGAATTGATGGGCCTGCAGTTTGTTGAGATCCGCACGCTTTCGGGCGGGATCGGAATCAGTGCCGATGGATCCGCGAGGGGCCAGGATTTAATGGGGCCATTGGCTCCAGACAATTCCGGATATACAAAACTGGGCGATGAGCCCGTATTGAATTCGGGCGGGCGGCAGGCGATTGGTCAGGTTGTCTCCGAGCTGAAAAACCAGACCGGCTCACTGGGTCTGGATTTTGATACCCTGAGCGAATTGATGGCCGATTTAAAAACCATAGAAGCCCAGCTGGATTCATCTCGGCCCAAAACCGCGATTATCCGGGAATGTCTGCGTTCAGTTCTGGGGGTGATGGAAAAGACCCAATCCAGACAGATTGTCGACCGGCTTTGCAAACTGGTGGCGGAATAATATTGGAAATCCCAATTTAATAACCAATAACGCCTAAATAGGCGTTTTTCGCTCATTTAGGCTGAGAGGTTTTCGTCGTGGCTAAGAAAAAAAAGAAAATAAAGTTGATTTCCTGGAACGTCAACGGTTTGCGGGCAGCAATCAAAAAGGACTTTTTTAACTCATTTAAACAACTGGATGCAGATATCTTTGCGCTGCAGGAAACCAAACTCCAGGAACCTCAGCTTACCGCAGCAATGAAAGGTATTGACGGTTATGACGCCGACTGGTCCCTTGCCACGGTAAAAAAAGGGTACAGCGGCGTCGGCACCTATGCGCGGATAAAACCCGGTAATGTGAAATACGGGATCGGAGTGCCGAAATTTGATGACGAGGGTCGGATTTTGGAAATGGATTTTGATGATTTCGTATTTTTTAATGTCTATTTTCCCAACGGCCAGATGAGCGAAGAGCGACTGCAGTATAAGCTGGATTTTTACGAAGCGTTTTTTGCCTATAGCGACCAATTAAAAGAGCAGGGCCGAAGCCTGATCATTACTGGAGATTACAACATTGCCCACAATGAAATCGATCTGAAGAATCCTAAGCCGAACGAAAAGACATCGGGATTTTTGCGTATTGAGCGCGACTGGCTCGACCGGATCATTGAAAACGGATACATTGACACCTTCCGCCATTTTCACCCCGACACCGTAAAATACTCGTGGTGGACCTACCGCTTCAAGGCCCGGGACCGCAACGTCGGGTGGCGGATCGATTATTTTTTTGTCACCCAAGACATTATCGACAGGGGCTGGATTAAAAAGGCTTTCATTGACAATGATATTTTTGGATCGGATCATTGTCCCATAGGGATTATTCTCGAAATTTAGGAGCCTTACTGCTAAGTTAACAGTGGCTGCACTATTTTAATTTCTAAAC
>JAIVWA010000575.1:0-3248 GCA_049190255.1 Gammaproteobacteria bacterium
TGTTGCCAACTATTATAATAACTATTCTGTTATTACAGACCTCGTTGAATAGTTTACTGGTTGAATGGTTGATTAGGTAAATTATAGTCATAATTTCAGAATGTGACGATTGTTGAAACATGAAGTGTCCAATTATTTTGCAAATATGGGATAAATCCATATTTACAACCACTTAACCAATCAACCAATCAACGATATCTGGTATAGCATAAAAATCGGAAAATGTCAGGGTTCAAAGGTTCTGCGGTTTCATTTAAAAGCGAATCCTCCGAAGGCGGACAAGTATCGAATATCGAAATGGGGCATTCGATCGAATTGATATTTAGAAAAAATTTTACTTTTTTCTCATTTTCCTATATAGTTACAGTTAGCATTGAAATATCACCCCAACCCGGCAACGTTCCAGTTACTAAGCCGAGTATTAATCATTAGACATAAAATTTTCTTAATTAATGGAAGATGAATCTTTTCCTTGCGCCCTGGGCCTTGCGCCTTAAGCCACTTCGAAATTGGCAAAGACTTGGGGGTTAAGAACTATTTTTGTGTCTACTTATTTACGGTCTTATTAGTACCCCATGCAAAAGGAGCAGATCAATGGCTTTATTTGGAAAAAAAGAAAAAGAGGATAAGTCGCCTGCCGTCCAACCGCCGTCGATTCAGAAGGATATCGCAAAAGCTCAAACAAAGGTCGCGGCAAAAGCTGCGCCCAAAGATGCAAGCAAAGAAACAACCTATCTCGGGAAAAATTTGAAAATCACAGGCAATATTTCCGGTGAAGGCAATTTAATTATTCTTGGATCTTTTGAGGGAGAATTTAATGTAAGAGGCCAGGTGAAAGTGGCTCAGGGTGCTGAGATCAAAGGCAATATTAAAGCCACGGCTGTATCAATTAACGGCAATGTCGAGGGCACCGTTTCAGCGGGCAAAAGAATACTGCTTGATACGACAGCCACAATGAAAGGGCGCCTTGTGACTCCCAAGATTTCTATTCAGGATGGTGCCGTTTTTGACGGGGAACTCTTCATGAGCAGAAAACCGGATCAGGTGCCAACGACTTCGACTCCCGAAGGGGAAAAAGCCCCAAACACACCTTCATATTCCGAATTAAAATAAAGAGAACCGTTCAGAGGTTCGGAACCTGTGGACGCTAATAGTTAAGGAGACTTCTAAATGGACAAAGGCAAAGCAACCGGCACAACCTCATTATTGAGCAGAGAAGTAAAAATTGAAGGCGATATCCAGGGCAATGAAGATCTTCAAGTTGATGGTCAATTAAAAGGTTCCGTAAAAATTGCCGGCAATATTGTTGTGGGTCCGACGGGTATCGTCGAAGCTGATGTCGAGGCCGATAATGTTATTATTCAGGGACAAATTACCGGTAATGTTTTGGCCCGCAAACAACTCCAGATTCAATCCTCGGGCAAACTACTGGGGGATTGTATGGCGCAGACCATCGACATCAAGGAAGGGGCACTTTTTGAAGGCCGCTCAAAAATGACCAGATCTTCTGGTGCAACCGCAGGAGCCAAACCCGGCGGCAGATAACCCTATCCCGGACAAGCCGGGATTGAAGATTGTCGATTGTCGATTGAATATTTAATCCGCCTCCGGCGGACTTCGTCGGATCAATTTTAAAAAGACCTATTAAAATAATGATGGAGCGATCCGCCTTCGGCGGACCATAAATATTCAATTTTCAATCGTCAATAGTCAATTCTCCGCCTTCCGCCACCATCTTTTCAAGAACTTCCCGTTCCCGGGTTCCCGGGAGAATGCCCGCTAAATCGGCTTCCAGAACGGTGGCGCCGTCCTGGTTGCGATAGATCACCTCGGCTCTGGCCCGATTGTGCGCGTCAATGTCGGTGATGGTGAACGTGCACTCAATTTTATCGCCAAAATAGACCGGTCGCGTGAAGCGAAAGTTCATTTCTGACGCCAGCCATCCGATTTGCCCGCCGATCTCGGTGAGGATACTGCCTACCAGCAACCCGTGACAAATTCGGTCCTTGAAATCTTTTAGCTGCCCAAAACGCTTCTCGAAGTGAATCGGGTTGTAGTCACGGGTCACGTCGGCAAATGCCAGCATATCCTCTTCCGTGAACTGTCGCGATACGATAAACCTGTCACCGGCGGTTAACCCCCGGATGGTTTTTTTGCGGATGTGTGACATAATTGTTGGCCTGCACGATGAATGTAAAAAATGGTTTAGGGAAAAAAGGGGCCAATAATTAAGATGTGACCCCTTTCTCTGCCCGTCTGTGCATGGTGTTGCAGGCCGATTAGTAGATGCAGGCGTCTAATATCGATAGCACGTTTGCCAGCAGTTCATCTGATGCACGTTCGATGCGCTTCGCTCGACGAGTACGGAAGTCGACCGACTTGACCTGCTCAACCATGATGAACCCTGTCAGGCTGCTGTTTTCCGGAACAGGCACGTGGAAGGGAAACCCGCGTTCTGTATTCGTTAGGGGACACACAATAGCAAAGCCAGTGCTACGGTTGAACAAGTCCTTGCTCACAACCAGTGCAGGCCGACGCCCTTTCTGTTCGTGACCGGACTGGGGGTCGAAAGTGATGGCGATAATGTCGCCTTGTTTGGGGATATAGACATCCATCTACCATGTCTCCTTACCGACCGGCTCCCCCCAATCGACTTCGCTGGCGTGGTAGTCTTCGGGAATTTGCGCCACAAGATCCTCGAGACGATACCGTCCGCGAATTTTTCTAATTGGCGCGACAACGATGATGCCGTCTCGTACCGCAACGTCCACCTCGTCCCCAACTCCAAGGTGAGCATCTTCTATCACGTTTTTGGCAAGACGTATTCCATGACTATTACCCCATTTTTGAATCTTCGTATGCATATGGCAACCTCCTTGCGTGTATACATAGTATAGACATTTCGGGTCAAGCCGTCAAGAGGTATTTTAGGCCAGCAATGATGAGAAAGGGGTCAGAGTTCATTTTTTCAGTTCCTTCTGCACAAAAAAGAACGTCGAATGTCGAAGGAATGTATTCTGCCCGTCGTGAGCTTTTGTGTCGAACGGTCTATTTTATAAAAAAATGACTGAGCGAAGCGAAACCACCCTTCGACATTCGACATTCGATATTCTGCGGTTCTGCGGTTCGCTTTTAACTTCGTGTAGTTTCATACAAGAGGTTAGATAACAGCAGATACAGGTCAGATGCGATATCGAAGGACAAAGGAGTATAGTCGGAGGCCAGAACCCTAAACCTTGAACCCAGAA
>JAIVWA010000576.1:0-3241 GCA_049190255.1 Gammaproteobacteria bacterium
TACAAAACGAGGACGGATCGCTTTGTTAATCCCTCAATCCCTGAATCCCTAAATCCTCAAATTCCTGAATTCTTACCTATCTTTAATTTCAAACAGATTCCCGTCAAAATCCTTGATGAATGTCAATGTGCTATGGCCTTTGGGAGTTTGGGCTATTTCGACACCTAATATTCTGCATTTATTTATAAAATCTTCCAAATTGCCGACCGCCAAACAATAATGTTCGATTTGCCCCGTCCTGTCTTTGCGGCGGTCGGTGATGAATATCTCAAAATGAAGATGTTCATTCAGGTAGTTGATAATAATCAATTCGGAGTCGAGGTTGAAAATGGATTTGGACAGTACCGCGGGTAAAGTTTTGGGTTCTGATTTTTCCAATCCCAATAAACCCTGGTAGAACTTATCAGATTTTTCTTCAGAAGTGCAGACCAAGGCCACATGTTTAAGACGCATAGATCTATCCTCTAGCTATTCCGTAGGTTTAGGCTTTAATTCAGCCCCGCCAGCCTCTCGCGTAAATGAATAATGTAATATTCTAAATAACAAATCACAAACATCAAATATCAAACAAATAATCCGCCGAAGGCGGAACCTAAATTCGAAATCCCAAACTGTTTTGGTCATATTATGGCTGACCGATAGTTGACTTATGGCCTCTCTTACAATATAAAAACCGCAATGGTCAACCATATGATAAAAAATTGGCTGGTCACAGCGTTGATGCTGGCGATACTAAACGTTGCACCCGGCAACGGATACGGCGCTGATTTGCGTGCGTTGATCGAATTGAAGGAAAACGGCGCCATTGATTGGACCGCCGGGGTAGTTGAAGCCAAAGGCACCGGTGTTCCTGCGACATATAACTATTATGGCAAACCCCAGGCTCACCAGCAGAAAACCATCGCTGAGGCCACCAGCAAAGCACAACATAACCTCTTGGAAACGATTGTCGGCCTAAGGATTAATTCTGAAAGCCGGGTGATCGACATCGTCGAAGCTTACCCTTCCATGATGACCCTGCTGAGGGATATGGTTCATAATGCGCCGGAAATTGAAAAACTGAGGCAATACCAGTACGACGGCACCGTGGAGGTCTGGTCGCAGATGAAATTGAACGGGGGCTTTTCTCAGCTTATCCTGCCTCCGGAAATCAGGCACATTGAACCCATAAAACAGGTTTTGACAAGTAAGAATTCCATCAGGCAGCAAACCCGCCGGCGGTCATCGAATATTTTTACCGGAATGGTAGTCGATGCCAGGGGTATGCGGACAGTTCCCGTGCTGGCACCAAGAATTTTAGATGAGAATCTGGAAGAGGTATTCGGACCGGCCTATATCAGCCGTGAGTTTGCGGTGCAGCATGGAGTCGTCCGGTATGCCACTGATATCAGAAAAGCTAAATTTCATCCACGAGTCTCCGATAATCCTTTGATTGTCAAAGCCCTGAAGGTCCTATGGCCGGGACGCTGTGATTTTATTATCAGCAACGCAGACGCCGCCAAGCTCAAAAGTGCCTCCGAGCATCTCAAATTCCTCAAAGAATGCAAGGTCATCATCGTGCTGGACCCTAGGTAAAAGCAAAGATCGGGGATTCGGAGATGGGAAGTATCAAGGTGGAGATACATTAGAGGTGTAAGGGGTAAATAGGTGTCAGGTGTCAGGTGTCAGTGTTCAGCGTCGCCGCTGGCCTGAAAAGCGGCCAGTCTAATCGAAAAAGAAACTTTGTAGTTTCACACGAGGTGTCAGCATTTGTGCTTCTCAGCCCTGACACCTGACACCCGAAACCTTTTACCGTGCACCTTGAGCCTTGCGCCTCACTTTTTACCCTATACCTTATACCCTACACCCTATACCTCTAGCATCGCTACGTTCCCAACTGCCACGAGGCCAGGTACTGCTTCTGCTCAGCCGTCAGCCGGTCAATCGTGACACCCATGGCGGCCAGTTTTTCTTTGGCAATCATCTTATCAATTCTTTCCGGAACGGGAAAAACATCTTTCTCCAACGGCTTTTTGAGTTTTACCATATATTCGATGCTCAAGGCCTGATTGGCGAAACTCATATCCATAACGCTGGAAGGATGCCCTTCGGCTGCGGCCAGATTGATCAGCCGGCCTTCTGCCAGAATATTGATCCGGCGCCCATCTTTGAGTACGAATTCTTCCACGAAGGGCCGGATGACCCGTGTTGATTTGGCAATACTTTTTAGACCGTCAAGATCCAGTTCAACATTAAAATGGCCGGAATTGGCCACAATGGCACCGTCTTTCATAATCTGGAAATGCTCTTTGCGGATGACATTGATGTCACCGGTCAGCGTGCAAAAGAAATCACCGATTCTGGCGGCCTGGCGGATCGGCAGGACCGTAAAACCATCCATGACGGCCTCAAGGGCGGGCAGCGGATCAACCTCGGTTACAATCACGTTGGCGCCCATTCCCCGGGCTCGCATGGCAAGTCCCCGGCCGCACCAGCCGTAACCGCATACCACAAAATTGCTTCCGGCCACCAGGCGGTTGGTGGCCCGGATCATGCCGTCCATGGTGCTTTGACCGGTACCGTAGCGGTTGTCAAAAAAATGTTTGGTCTGGGCATCATTCACTGCAATAATCGGGTACTGGAGAACGCCGTCGGCGGCCATGCTTCTCAAGCGAATAATGCCGGTGGTCGTCTCTTCGGTTCCACCCAGGACCCCGGCCATAAGCTGGGTGCGTTTGGTGTGCAATACTGAAACCAGATCGGCGCCGTCATCCATCGTAAATTGAGGGCGGGTGTCAAGCACCGCATTGATGTGGGAATAGTAAGTTTTATGGTTTTCCCCTTTGATGGCATAAACGGGTATTTTATCGTTTTTGGCCAGGGAGGCGGCCACATCATCCTGGGTACTCAACGGATTGGATGCACACAAAGCCACTTTGGCCCCGCCGGCTTTCAGCGTTTTCATAAGAGATGCCGTTTCGGTGGTCACATGCAGACAGGCGGCGATCCTAATTCCTTTTAACGGCTTTTCCTTTTTAAATCGTTTCTGGATGCGGTTTAAAACCGGCATATTCTGATTGGCCCATTCAATGCGCAGCGCACCTTCCCTGGCGGCCTTGATATCCTTAACGTCATAATTCATAACTTAATAATCTCCCTTTATTGTAAATTTAGCTTTTTAATCCTTGAGAAAAAAATTCGAAACCCGAATATCGCCTGATCTTAATAAAATTGGCCGAAACAAATTCGAATACTGATTGAC
>JAIVWA010000577.1:0-3240 GCA_049190255.1 Gammaproteobacteria bacterium
CTACCCAACCTACCAAAATCACGACTTTTCGTTCAGGCACTATGTAAATAAAAATCGATAGAATTCCTTCCTTCGACATTCGACATTCATTATTCGACCTGCCCGCAATGCCTTGAAACCGGTGTGAGGCAAATTTAACCATTTGATTTATAAATCAATGATTACACCAACCCAACGCACTATGCATGGCAGGCGGGTGTTCATCTTTTTTAAAGCAACCCCGTATAGTCTTTGAGGGCCACATTTGGAGGACAGCTTGCCCCTTGCAAAACGAAAATTAGAAGTCAATGCCGTCCTGTTTGACCTGGACGGAACCCTGATCGACTCGGCGCCCATCTATTACGAGATTATTGATGTCGTCTTTGAAAAGCTCGGTATACCGCCTGTTTCTGTAGAGATACTTCGGGAAGCCATGGATGACGGTGAATTCGACTGGGACTTTGTGCTCCCTGCCAGGATGAAAAATCGCAAAAACCAATTGATTGCTGACGCCCGGTTTATTATTGATGACATCGCCCCGGCGTTGTTTCGCAAGCAGATTAAATTGATTCCGGGTGTCGACCGGATTTTTAAATTGATTGCTGCACGGAACATGAAAATCGGACTGGTTACCTCCACTCCCAGGGACTATATTTCGGTGAAGCTTGCTCCCTTACGAGAGGCCGGTATTGAAAACCTGCTGCAGGTCATCATTACTGCCGATGATGTCGTCAATAAAAAACCCCATGTCGAGCCCCTGATCCAAGGCAGCAACGGGCTGGAAATGGCTGTTGAACAATGCGTGTATGTCGGTGATACCCGGGTGGACATCAGAGCCGGGAATGCGGCCGGTATGAAGACTGTGGGCGTGTTGACGGGATTTGACGATTTTAAAGCCCTGGAGAAAGAAAATCCCGATGTCATCCTTGACAGTATTGCTCAACTGGATGAAGCCATTGGCTTCCATTCAACTGATAAATTCCAGTAAATGTGAAATAGATTCCGCAGCTTTTATGGCATTTACTTCATAAATTCCTCTGATAATTATTCCTAATAAATAGCTAACCTACTGATATCATAATATCTGCCTTAACGATATGATTTTGCATGAATTTTGCATTAAACAAAATAGGCGCATCTCTGCGCCCCTTGAGTTTGGCAACAACACCCAATCACAAACAGAAGGAGAAGGAGAATGAAAAGGGTCATTTTTTTGGAGGATCAAGAAAATGGATGAAATTAATTATTTCAAAGATAAGAGAATAGCTGATCCATATGTTGATCGCCGTTCGGGAGAAGATAGACGCCAAGTGTATGACGCTGCTTATTGGGAAAGTGAGGGAATAGAAAGAAGAAGCGCAAAGGACCGGAGACAACAAAAAGAGCGCAGAGACAGTTGTGTCAGAGTATCCAAATGGTCAAGCGTATGCGCAAGTGGCTCTCCAAAAGCTTGATTTTTTTCTTTGCTATTTTAAAGCTGGTTAAAAAATTGTGATATCAAAATATCGCTTGGGCTTTATTCAATTTTTCCGATCCGTTCGCTGATCCCCGTGTACTGTTTCCTGAGCTTCGGTTTCTCTATTTTGCCGGTCGGGCTTCTGGGAACTTCACTGAAGATGATTTTGCGGGGTCGTTTGTAGCGCGGGAGTTCTTCACAATATTCGGTGATTTCTTCTTCGGAAAGGCTTTTACCGGGCTTTTCTTTAATAATGGCGGCTACGATTTCACCGAGGCGTTCATCCGGCAGACCAATAACCCCCACATCCTGCACCTTGGGGTGCCCCATGATGTGATTTTCAATTTCAACCGGGAAAATATTTTCACCCCCCGTGATGATAATATCCTTGGCGCGGTCCACCAGCCAGATAAAGCCGTCTTCATCCACCCGGGCGATATCGCCGGTCAGCAGCCAGCCATCTTTTAATGTCGATTCGGTGGCCTCCGGATTTTTATAATACTCCTTCATCACCCCGGGTCCCTTGACCAGCAGCTCGCCGGGTTCGCCCCGGGGAACCGGATTCAAGTCGAAATCTACAATTTCAAATTCCCAATCAAAACCGGGGACGCCGATGGCGCCGACTTTGTGGGTATTCTCCAATCCTAAGTGAACGCATCCCGGTCCGGTGCATTCGGTCAGGCCGTAGTTGGTGTCGTAATCATGGTGGGGGAAAACTTTTTTCCAGTTGTTGATCAGGCTGGGGGGAATCGGCTGGGCACCGATATGCATTAGCCGCCACTGGTCCAGCTCATAGTCATTAAGATTTACATCCTTATTTTCAATGGCAATCAGGATATCGTGGGCCCAGGGAACCAGCAGCCAGACGATGGTGGCTTTTTCTTCCGAGACTGCCTTCAGGATCCACTGCGGTTGGATCCCTTTCAGGATAACGCCCCTGGCGCCGACGATAAAATTGCCGAACCAGTGCATTTTGGCACCGGTGTGGTAGAGTGGGGGGATACACAAAAAGATGTCCGCATGGGTTTGATTGTGATGGCGGTTTTCAACGTAACAGGCATGTTCCAGGTTGCGGTGCGTCAGCAGGACCGCCTTGGGAGTGCCGGTGGTTCCGGAGGTGAAATACAAAGCGGCACTGTCGATCAGGTTAAATTCTACCTGGGTAGCATCGGCCGAAGCGGATGCCAGAACATCCGTGTATGGCTGCGCATACTCGGGCCTTAAATCTTCAGGGCCGACAAATATATAGTCAGTTACGGTCTTGTCCAGGGACTCTTTAATGGGATTGACCCGGTCAATAAACTCTTCGCCGAAGATAAAGGCTTTGGCCTCGGCGATTTCAGAACAATATTTGATGTCATCGGCTGAAAACCTGAAATTTAGCGGAACCACCCAGGCACCCGTACGCAGAACACCGAAATAGGCCGGCAGCCATTCGATGCAGTTCATCATCAGGTGGATCACTTTGTCACCTTTTTTGATTCCCTTGGCCAGCAGGGCATTGGCCACCCGGTTGGCTTCGGCATCGAACGCTTCCCAGGTGATTTCTCTGCGGCTGTTTTTGGCGGGATCCCTTTCAACCAGCGCAATCTCATCGCCGTACATCCGGGCATTGCGCGCCAGAATTTCAGTGATCAGCATGGCATACTCCTTTAATTTTAATTGTTCACCGCAGAGTTCGCAGAGAACGCTGAGAAAATATTTTTTTAGCTTTCCGGCTCGAGAGCGAAGCCCCGCGAAGCGGGATGCAAGCTCGGGCGGTACATAATTAACTTTTAATCCAGTTTTTGGAAAGCCTCCTTACG
>JAIVWA010000578.1:0-3228 GCA_049190255.1 Gammaproteobacteria bacterium
AGCCCTGTTTCTGCTTCAATGCACATCAGCGCTGACTGGGCCTCGGGAATCTGTTCCAGAGCCACCGCCCACAGGTCTTGACCCTCTTTTTTACCTTGAACTTTGACCAGAATTACATCCCCTGCGGTAAGTGCTTCTGAGGGATTTTTAATTTTTACCGCGTGATAAGCAACCGCGGGATCGGGCTTGCGGGCCCATTTCATATCCTCAAAGGCTATAACACCCTGAGAATTCCCCAGGCGAACCGTTACGGTCTTCTTGCGGTCGTTGACGGCAATCACAACGCCCTTGACGACGGAACCCACAATCAACGGGCTTTTTTCGAGCTCCGCCTGAAGCGTCTGTGAAAAGGATTCAACCTCCTCCGCTTTTAAGCGCTGCAACGGCCCTCGATATCCTTCGCGCTTGTCCAGGTCGGCCAATCCTTTCTGGATCTCTTGCCTGGCAATTTTCTGCATGTCGATGTTAACGGCCGTATAGACTTTCAGCCCCTGGGTATATAAAACATCGGCGCCATATTTTTTTTCAAGGTGACGGCGCACGTGCTCGGTATAAAAAGGGACTTCTTCGATATAGATGTTGCGTCGGGGTTTGATGTCAAGCTGGGTGTTGATAGCTTCCGTGGCCTGGATATTGTTAATATAGCCTTCTTCCACCATCCGGTTTAAAACATAGATCTGGCGCTGTTTGGCCCGTTGCGGGTGTCTAAAAGGCGAATATTTGCTGGGCGCCTGGGGTAATCCCGCCAGTATGGTACATTCGGCCAGATTAAGGTCGGTGATGGATTTGGCGAAATAATTTTCAGAAGCGGCCTGCACCCCGTAGGCACCGTGACCCAGGTAGATTTGATTCAAATAAAGGTAAAGAATATCCTTTTTCGAGAATACTTTGTCGATGCGATAGGCCAGGATGGCTTCTCTCAATTTTCGTTTATAACTTCTTTCCGGCGTCAAAAGAAAGGACTTGGTAACCTGCTGGGTAATGGTGCTGCCGCCCTGAACGATGGTCCCGGCTTCGAGATTTTTTAAAAAGGCCCTGACGATACTTAAAAAATCGATACCGCGATGTTTATAGAATCGTGAGTCTTCCGCAGCCACAAAGGCATCGATTAACATCGGGGGCATTTCCGCCAGGGGGATGACGATACGGCGCTCTTTGAAAAATTCGGCGATTTTACGATTGTCGTCGGAGTAAACCGTTGTAATTATCGAAGGCTGATAATCGGCCAGCGAGGATATCTTGGGCAGATCCTTGCTGATGGAGTAATAGAGGACGAGGCTGGCCACGCCGCCGCAAAGGATTAAAATTAAGCCAAACAGGAAGGACCACAAAATAAGGGTCTTAAAAAATCCTCTTTTTTCACGACGGCCGCGCTTTTTGCGAATATTAGATGTGCTTTCTTTCTTGGACATTTACCACTATCCTCGGGAGGAATATGTTTCCTGTTATTTGGGATTTAAAAAAGAATTTGACATTGGTGCCTGTAACGGTTACTGAAGAAAGTTTAAATTTCTCGGCAGGGCCTTTCGAATCATTTATTCACGCTCACTTGAGGCAACAATTTATAATAGCTCTTTCTAACAACAAATTCAACATCATATTTAATTCTTATATGTAGGTATGATCATATAAAGGAAATTTCAAAATAGCCATAAATTCTTGCAAGTCTTGGAATTAATTGAATTTGAAAACACACAATGAAGAAACTGATGAATGAGACGATCCAACTCGACTTTAATAAAACCGGCGGGCTTGTTCCCACGATTGTTCAGGATAATGAGACCGGCGAAATATTAATGCTGGCCTATATGAACCAGGAAGCCTTTAATGCCACATTGTCCACCGGCAAAGCCACCTATTACAGCCGCAGCCGGCAAACGCTCTGGGTTAAAGGAGAAACTTCCGGCAACGTGCAGCTGGTAAAAGAAATCCGCATTGACTGTGATGACGATACCGTGCTCTTAAAAGTCGAGCAACTCGGAGGGGCGGCGTGCCACACCGGGCATCGGAGTTGCTTTCACAAAAAAGTCGAAGATGGGGCCATCCGGATCGTTGGAAAGCCGGTATTTGACCCCCAGGAGGTATATGACAAGTGAACCAAAAATTGAAACTGGGCATTCCCAAAGGAAGCCTTCAAAATGCCACCATCGCTTTGTTCAAACGGTCGGGATGGCATATAAATGTGAACGGAAGAAGCTATTTCCCCGAAATTGATGACGATTCAATCGAGTGCGCCATCTGCAGGGCCCAGGAAATGTCCCGCTATGTCGAAAGCGGCACCCTGGATGCAGGGCTCACCGGAAAGGACTGGATTGCAGAAAGCGGCTCGGATGTACACGTGGTAACCGATCTGGTGTACTCCAAGGTGAGTTCCCGACCGGCACGCTGGGTGGTTGCGGTTCCCTATGACTCTCCGATCAAACGGCTTGAAGATCTGGAGGGCAAGAAAATTGCAACAGAACTGACTGAATTTACGAGACGATATTTCGCCGAACGCAACATTAAGGTAACCGTTGAATTTTCCTGGGGAGCCACTGAAGCCAAGGTGGTATCCGGACTGGCCGATGCTATTGTGGAGGTCACCGAAACCGAAAGCACCATAAAAGCCCACGGCCTGCGCATTATCCATGAGCTCATGCAAACCAACACCCAGCTGATCGTCAACCACGAATCCTGGAAGGATCCTCAAAAAAAGAAAAAAATCGAGCGTATGGCCCTGTTGCTCAAGGGCGCCCTGCTGGGCCAAAAGATGGTGGGGCTGAAGATGAATGTCCCCGAGAAAAAAATGGATAAGGTGATTGCCCTGCTGCCGAGCCTCAACGCCCCCACCGTTGCCTCCCTGTACCAGTCAAAATGGTTTTCGGTGGAAATCGTCGTCAGTTCGGACACGGTCCGGGAGCTGATCCCGCAGCTTCTGGAAAACGGCGCGGAAGGAATCATTGAGTATCCGCTGAATAAGGTGGTATAGAGTTACGCGTTACGGGTTGCGCGTTGCGAGTTACGCGGTGCGGAACAAAGGAACTTAATCGTGATTTCCAAAAGAACCCAGGAAATGACCTCATTCATCGTCATGGATGTCCTTGAGCGGGCCAATGAAATGGAGCGCGAGGGGGTCCACATCGTTCACCTGGAGGTGGGCGAACCCGATTTTGACACCCCCGCCTGTGTTAAAGAGGCGGCCTGCAGGGCATTGGAAGACGGTCATACCCATTATACCCATAGTCTGGG
>JAIVWA010000579.1:0-3212 GCA_049190255.1 Gammaproteobacteria bacterium
GCGGCTGGAAAGCCGCTCCCACAACCAATATAACTTGTTCTTTCCAGATAATCGAATTTTATAATTCCGTGTAATTCCGTGAAAATCCGTGGTAAAAAATACAGATAACCCGCCTTCGTAATCGTATCGTCCTCGATACACTAAGGATTCATGAGAACCAACCAAAGCTACCCGGAAACGTCGTTTAATTCTTTAACGCTGCCGTGCCAGGAGCACTTGTCACAAAAGGTTTCGGTGTCATCGCAAACCTCGGGACAACTCGATGAATCAACATCTGCGCTAAATTCAACATTGCCATCCCGCCAGGCAAATTCATAGGTTTCATATTCATCATCGGGATCTTTGACATAAAATTTTTCACAACCACACTGCGGACATTTCATTTTTTTGTTACTCCAAGGTTTTTAAAAATAGATGCGGACAGCTCAGTGCGGGCGGGGATAAACCCCGGCCCCTACCCAATAGGTTAAGCGACGATTCGTAGGGGCGGGCTTTACGCCCGCCCGCATTGGGTGTATGTACCTCGAAATCGCTCAGATTTGGGATAAGCGAAACACAAAATACTAAACACCAAAAACATGATGAATTCGGTTTTTCACGAATTCATCATTTTTAGTCAACCTTGAAGAACGCCTTGGCTTTGGCCTTACAAACCGGGCACTCGTCGGGCGGCTCGTTTTCGCAGGTGTATCCGCAGACATTGCAAACATAGTAATCCACCGCTTCCAGGCTGTCCAAATTCTCCAGGGCATGGGTATAGAGGTTGGCATGGATTTTTTCCACGTCATTGGCATAGGTGAAGCTGCGTAAGGCGGCCTTCTCGTCTTCAGCTTTGGCATCTTCGATCATGGCCGGGTACATGGTTTTAAATTCAAACGTTTCGCCCGAAATGGCCTCTTTAAGATTGTCGGCGGTACTGCCGACGCCTTTAAGGGTTCGCAGGTGCGCATGGGCGTGGACCGTCTCGGCGGCCGCAGCGGCCCGGAATAATTTAGCCGCTTGCGCATATCCTTCCTTGTCCGCTTTCTTGCTAAACGCAAGGTATTTGCGGTTGGCCTGGGATTCCCCGGCAAAGGCATCTAATAAATTCTGTTCGGTTTTACTCATTGTTGTTCTCCTTTCATTTTTACAGATAAAAGTCATTCATTTGAAGATGTGTTTTGATATGATCTCCTTCATGATTTCGGTGGTTCCCCCACCGATGGAAAGCACCCGGTTATCGCGGTACAGTCGTTCCACAAGATAGCCGCGCATGAACCCATAACCACCAAAAATCTGCACAGCATCATAGGTCACCTTGTCACTGGTACTGCAGGCAAAATTTTTGGCCATGGAAATCTCTTTAATCTGGTTGACTCCGGCACCAATTTTGGCGGCCACCCGGTAAGTATACTCCCGGCTCACTTCAACCAGGGTTGCCATATCCACGATCTTGTGGCGCATGACCTGAAACCCGGCCAGTACCCTGCCGAACGCCTCGCGTTGCCTGGCGTATTGGATGGATTCTTCCAGCGCCAGTTGGGCGGTCATGTTCGCCACGATGGCCAGTTGCAACCGCTCGGCCTGAAAATTTTCCATGATACCGTAAAAGCCCTGGTTTTCTTCACCAATGCGATTCTCAACCGGCACCCGGCAGTTGTCAAAGAAAATCTCGGCCGTATCCGATGCCCACCAGCCGGTTTTTTTCAACTTCTCCGATACGGAATAGCCCGGTGAATCAGCCTCAATCACCAACAGGCTGATTCCCTGGGCTCCCGACCCGCCGGTGCGAACAGCACAGGTGATCTGATCCGCACGGCAACCGCTGGTAATAAATGTCTTGCTGCCGTTGACAATATAATGATCATCCTCGCGTATGGCCGTGGTTTGCAGGCCGGCCACATCCGAACCGCCCCCCGGTTCGGTGATGGCCAGGGCGGCAATTTTGTCGCCTAAAATTACCGGTTTGACAAAGCGCTCTTTTTGCTCATCGGTCCCATGACTGATAATCGGGGGAATGGCAATATTCAAAGAGCCCAGACCGGCGGCAACGCCACCGGATCCGCACCGCATTATTTCTTCCCAGGCCGCGATTTGGAAAAAAATATCACCGGGTGTTCCGCCATATTCTTCCGGATAGCCGATTCCCAGGATACCGACATCGCCGGCTTTCTTATAAAGATCGCGGGGAAATTCATTTATTTCTTCCCAATCGTCAATATGGGGCACAATTTCTTTGTCAACGAACTCCTTCACCGATCGTCGGACCATATGATGCGCAGGACCGAAGTATTCCTGAAAGGTGGCTTTGTCACTGAATTCAAATTTCATTTACAGCCTCTCTGTCAATGGAAGAAGGCGGAGTATTAATATGGCAATAATTATTTAGACATCGTTTGCTATGATTTAAATGATGTCTTCACCGCAGAGCTCGCCGAGAACGCAGAGAATAAGCGAATCTTTGTTGTTATGTCCTTGCGAATTTTGCCTCTGCGTTCTCTGCGATCTCGAGCGTAGCGGGCGGTGAACTCGTATCTAAACAATTCTGAACTCATTAGTAAATCTCCGGAAACTCGGCTGCTTTTAATTCGACTCCGATCTTCCGCGCCTTGGTGCTGAATTCTTCCATGAGCTGCTTTAAAGCCAGCCGCTGGTCATCTTCATAAATCAGATGAAGCGTCGTCATACTTCTCTTTTCCTGGGCTGCGCTGCTGGGGGTCAATCCCAGTTCTGCGGCCAAAGGCAGGAGATCTCCCAAGACCTGTTGAACCTTCTGGTATCGTTGATCAGGTTTGAGGGCGCAAGCCTTCTGACCTCTCCCCGGCCAACATACCACATCTTTTCATTGGTATTATAGGTCAATAAGCGGACAGCGGTATCGGGCTCCATTCGCCGGGCGGTTTTTAAGGCGGCTCCTCCCTGGCCTTTATTTAATAGATCCACGTAAAGGCTTTGCGGGGGATCAATAAAGGCGGTTCCTGATTTATATTCCAGGTCTTCTGAAAGAAGATAGCCCAATTCCGGAGGGTCCAAAGTCTGCCGCTCCCATTTCCTGCGGTTGTGTTGATCTGGCATGGCGTCATCCTACTTAAATTATCCTGAATTGACAATGAAGAAAGCGCTTATTGACAAATTAATTCGGCTGTGTCTTTCATCACGAAACTGGTTAAACCTAAACCGGATAAACCGAAAAGAATAGCCACAAAGGCACCAAGACACAAACAATAAAGGAT
>JAIVWA010000580.1:0-3204 GCA_049190255.1 Gammaproteobacteria bacterium
AAAGCTCACGACAGGCCGTTCGACCAAAAAAGCTCACGACAGGCCGTTCGACCAAAAAAGCTCACGACAGGCCGTTCGACACAGAAGCTCACGACGGGCAGAATACATTCCTTCGATCCGCCTGCGGCGGATAACTAAAAAACAGTTTTAGCTATTTTTCTTTTTCCGTGTTTATCCGTGTCCTTCCGTGGTGAATTTTTCAATTTTTTACCACGGATTTTTCACAGAATCACACAGGAATTTTAAACCGCCTGCGGCGGAGAAACGTCTTGATGTACAAAGGTGGTAGCCCTGCTATGTGTTCTTTATCGCCGAAGGCTAACCAGATTGTATTTTTATTAATCCGTGTTATTCCGTCTTTACCCGTGTCCTAATTGTCTTTATCTTTTGGCCTTTCTCCTTTTTCCTTTAACCTTTCGCCTTTCACCGCCCGCCATTTTTTCTTAATCAACTTAATAAACCAATCAACTTAATCAACTTTTTTCCTTTAGCCTTTGTCCATTTTCCGTGTTGTTCCGTGCTCCTCCGTGGTTAAAACAATCATTTCGTTTATTTAAGCGAAATATCCCAATTCCACAGCCCCTGCCGTTTCTTGAGCTTCACCGTCTGCGGTATGGGTTCAATCAAATCGACAAACAATTGATACCCGGCTCTTTCCAGCAATTTCTTGTGATGCTTCAGGTCTATTTTCCAGTTGGGGTAAACCCAGTAGTCGCTGCCGTATTTTGCCACCCAGGCCTGCTCCCCACGGGGGCTTGAAAAGGCTTTATAGAGCTTGACATCTTCCGCAAGGGATCTGGCAACACACAGGGGCCAGCTTCCGGCAATAACCACCCCCAGAGGAATCGGGCTCTGTCGCGGCAGCTGTAAAAAATCTTCCCGGCCCAGCTCCGGGCTGACAATGGCTCCGGCCAGGCCCATGGATTCGACGGCGGCGATGGCCAGGGGATTTGCCAGATTGCAAAAAGGCCCGGCCCAGAGATGAAAGCCTTTTTGTTTTTTAAAAAATGCAACCTGCCAGGGAGCGTTCAACACAAAATGGCGCGCGCCTTTTTTAATCGCCATTTCTACCTGGGAGCGAATTTCAATTTCATTTTCCGGCCATACCACCGGTGGGAGCCACCACCAGACCGGCGATTTCATTTTAGCCGCTATTTTCTTGACCGACTGCCCTGATAACCAGAGTCCGACGCCATCCCGGGGGATTGATCCGGTTGCTTTGCGATATACCGGCAGGTCCACCACCCTGGCTTTTTTTGATATGCCGGCCGGCAACCGGGGTTTGAACGATGATTCAAGATTACGAGATCCCGGTATCTGGCCCAGGGTTTTTTCAAGGTCCGAAATCATGTCCACCAGCGCTTTTTCACGCCGGTCGGTCAAGAATACCGGCGCCCCTTTCAGCGGCGCTTTTTTTGAGGAAAAGCTGACATCAAGCCGTCCGCCTTTGGGAACGGAGCGACCGATACGCTTGATGCTGTGGCCGGCTTCATCCTCATAGCCCAGCCGCAATACGTCCCCTGCCAAGAGCTCTTCCCGGGCGATAAAATACGGTTTTTGTTTGGACCCTTTAATTCTTCCCACCAGCAGACCGGAGCCGGTTTGATAGGAAAGATTGACCGGATTCTGTGGTCGTTGCGGTAAAAAATTATAATGGGTTCCGGGCCGGCCCAGCGCCCGAGACAACATCTGCAGGGCAGCTTTTTTAGTTTGGGCATCCTGGCCGTGATCTCTCAGCATGCGATAGGCGCATGCCGTGTAGTACACATAATGGGGACCTTTTTTGCGGCCCTCTATTTTCCAGGCGCGCACCTGTGGTATGGACAAAAGCACCTTGGCCAGTACATCGACACTCAAATCCTGGCACGAAAAATATCTGTTTTTCTGATTGCTCTGGCTGTACTGCCGCCGGCAGGGCTGAACGCACCGCCCCCGGAGCCCGCTCTTTCCTCCCATATAGCTGCTCCAGTAACATCTACCGGAAACTGCGTAGCACAGGGCGCCGTGAACAAAAACCTCAAGCCCCAACCCGGGCGGACACGCCGCGGCCAGCTGTTTGATTTCATCGATGTTAAGCTCTCTGGGCAAAACCACCCGATCCACTTCGAGCTTTTGCCGGATGACCTGCAGGGCTGCTGAAAACCCGGCATTGGCCAGGGTTGACAGATGTATCTCACCCGAAAATCCGGTCTGTTTGACCAGCTGTACCAGGGCCAGATCCTGGACGATGACGGCATCGGGTTTTACGAGGCGCTGCAGCTGATCGAGCATCTGCCCGGCCCGCAGCAAATCATCGGATTTCAGCAAAGCATTGATGGTCACAAAAACTTTAACCCCCTGTTCATGGGCCAGATGGACCAGGGCCGCAAACTCTTCCATCTCAAAGTTTTTGGCCTGCATGCGGGCGGAAAACAACTTCAACCCGCAGTAGACGGCATCGGCCTGAGCGGCCACGGCCGCTAAAAAAGAAGCCCGGTTACCGGCCGGTGCCAGAATCTCCGGCGGTGATATTTTATTTTTTTGTTCGTTCATCCAGCCGCCTGTTTAACCTCGGCGAAAACTTTAGCACCTATATTTTGCTCAACCAGGGCCAAATCATATCTTGACTGAAGGTTAACCCAAAATTGAGCGCTATTACCAAAATACCGGGCAAGCCTAAGCGCTGTCTCTGCTGAAATACCGCGCTTACCGTTAAGAATTTGAGTAATGCGCCCGGAAGGTACACGCAATTCCAGTGCGAGCCTGTTGGCCGACAGACTACGAACAGCCATTTCTCGTTTTAAAATGCGCCCCGGATGGATTGGTTTCATAGTGTTTACCCCTTATGGTAATCAGTAATTTCAACGTCATAGGCGTTTCCGCTTTTAAACCGAAAACAAATACGCCATGGTCCATTAACAGTCATGGCCCATTGCCCCGCCCTATCACCGGATAGTTTGTGCAGTCCAACACTTTTCAAAGGGCTTAAATCTTTTAACGATGTTGCCGCATCAAGGGCTGCGAGTAACTCTTCGGCAGCTTCAATATCAAGACTTCGAAATTTTGAAATTTTACCCTCTTCATAAAAGCGGCGAGAACGGCTATTGTCCCACGATTGAATCATACACGCAATATACTACGCGTTTCGTAGTATGGCAAGTGGAATTTTCAGGGTCAATTAATCTCCCCCCAAAACACGACCTTATTGGATTTGGAATTGTTTCG
>JAIVWA010000581.1:0-3201 GCA_049190255.1 Gammaproteobacteria bacterium
AAAAGGGGTATTTGCAAGCAGAAGATTCGACCCGGCTTACCAACCTGCTCGAAAACTTCAGACTCCCTGTGGAGCTTGAATTTAACCGGCAGCAGGTATTCGAAGCCATCGGGAAAGATAAAAAGAGGGAAGGGGACAGTCTGAAATTTGTACTTCTCAAAAGAATCGGTGAGGCTGTTGTTAATGAGATTTCAATTCACGAGGTGGAAAATCTGTTAGAATCTTAATTGTTATTTCTTTGTCCTCCAGAGGCGGATCTACGACATTTTATGATCCGCCTGAGGCGGATTTATCACGAAAACATCCGCCTCTGGCGGAAAAACACGAAAATTTTCTTGGCTTCTTTTCGTGCTTTCGCCTGCCCCGTAGGTAGGCACTATCGTACTGGGGTCATTTCGTGCTTTCGTGATTGATCTTTTAGGGTTCCGGTTTGTCCGGGTTAGGTGAATAGGCTGCAAATGTAAATTGGAGAGTGTATCGTACCATGGCAGAATCACAGCGAAATGAAGATAAAACAAAAAACAGCGATAGCGGAATCGCATCACTTCGTCGAGGTATCGATGAGATCGATGATCAAATCCTTGAATTGATCAACCAGCGGCTCCTGGCTGCCAGGCAGATTGGGGAAATCAAGGACCGCTCAGGTGCAGCAGTCGTCGATTCCCGGCGCGAGGGCCAAATTTACCAACGGCTTTCTTCTTTGAATGAGGGACCCTTAAAAGAAAATGCGCTTCATCGTATTTTTAGAGCTGTCATTGCTGCCGGCCGGGGAATCCAAATCCCCGGAAATAAAGCCGCAGTTGCCCCTTTGTATGTTGTTGTTGGAAACCCGATAGGTCACAGCCTGAGTCCTGTCATGCACAACAGTGCCTTGGCCCATGCCGGTCTTGATGGTATCTATCTCGCTTTGCGGGTCGAAAATATTGCTGCGGCTGTCGACGGAATCCGGGGGTTGGGTATTCGCGGCGCCAGTATTACCATTCCCCACAAAATTTCTGTGCTGCAATATCTGGATAAAGTGGATCCGATGGCCTCAGATATCGGTGCTGTCAATACGGTTATTAACAGAGACGGGGTCCTTCACGGCTATAACTCGGACTGTGCGGGGGCCGTCAAAGCATTGCTGGAAAAGACAACCATCAAGGGTAAGGATGTGGCCGTTATCGGAGCCGGGGGCGGAGCGCGGGCTGTAGGGTTCGGACTCAAGCAGGAAGGGGGCCTGGTCACAATTATAAACCGTTCGAAGTCGGCCGGAGAAAAACTCGCAGACGATTTGGGTTGCGAATTCAAGCTCCTTGCTGAAGTAAAGAAGCTTCCCTATCAGATCGTTATTAACGCCACCCCGGCCGGGATGACGCCGGATGTCAACAGCTTGCCCCTGGCACCGGACCTTATGAAACCCGGAATGGTCGTCATGGACATGGTTTACAACCCTTTGAAGACGCGATTCCTGAAAGAGGCGCAAAGCATCGGGTGTACGACCGTGGACGGTGTTGCCATGTTTGTCCACCAGGGAGCCGTTCAGTTCGAATTGTGGACCGGGAGGAAGGCGCCGGTAAACATCATGCGCAGGGTTGTGCTGGAAGAGCTGAGTTAAAAAGAGAACCGCAGAACCGAAGAATAATGAACCGCAGAATGTCGAAGGGTGGTTTCGCTTCGCTCAGTCTTTTTTATAAAATCGATAGAATTCCTTCCTTCGACATTCGACATTCGACATTCTGCGGTTCTACGGTTCGCTTTTTCATAGTTTTTTTATCGATCAGACTGGTCGCCTTTTCAGACTCGGGCGGCGCTGAATCCTGAAGTTCTAAACTTGCACCCTTGAACGGTCACGATTATATGATCGAGATAATACCCCACAATATGAAACCCCGCTGCGAGGTTGCGGTGCCGGGTTCCAAGAGTTTTACCCACCGGATCCTGATCGCCTCGGCCCTTTCCGGGGGCAGATGCAGTATTGGTAATGCCCTGTTCAGCGAAGATACGGTGCTGACCATGAAGGCCTTGAGGCAGATGGGCATCCGAATCGAGGAAAATTCTGACAACCGGCTTCTTGTTTACGGAAACAGCGGTGTGTTGCGATCGAGCGCGGAACCTATTTATCTTGGAAATTCCGGTACCTCCATGCGTTTGCTAACCGCCGTCGCCGCTTTGGGAAAAGATACATTTAAGCTCCTTGGAAATGCGCGTATGAACGAGCGACCCATTCAGCCCCTTATTGAAGCCTTATTACAGATCGGGGTGCAGGTTCGTTCGACCCGCAACAATGGTTGCCCGCCGGTTGAAGTCAACGGAGAAAACCTGGTTGGCGGGGCCGTCGATATAGACTGCCGGATCAGCAGTCAATATCTTACAGCCCTCCTGCTGATTGCCCCTTACACCGACAGCGGATTGGTTATAAAAGTTTCAGAAGGCCCGGTTTCAAAACCCTATGTCGATATGACGATTGATGTGATGGCCCGCTTTGGCGTACCTGTCAAGCGCGAGGGTTACGATCTTTTTCAAGTGGGCGGCAAGCAAAATTACCGGGCAGGGGCCTATGAGGTGGAAGCAGATGGTTCCCAGGCTGGCTATTTCTGGGCGGCGGCCGCTATCTGCGGAACGGAAGTTAAGGTTAAAGGCATCGTTAAAGATTCTTGCCAGGGTGACGTAAAATTTTCAAAAGTTCTGGAGTCCATGGGTTGCGCAATCACAAACGAGCCCGATGGAATTACAGTTTCCGGCGGTGACCGGCTGCGGGCAGTACAAATCGATATGGGTGACATGCCGGACATGGTTCCGACGCTGGCGGTGGTTGCCGCCTTTGCGGAAGGGACCACAGTCATTAAAAATGTATCTCATCTAAAATCTAAAGAGAGTGATCGTTTAACGTCTGTTGTTAACGAATTGATAAAAATGGGTATCACTGCCCACTGCAGCGATGACGAACTGATGGTTACAGGAGGCCAACCCCGGGGAGCTGAAATTGGAACTTACGGTGACCACAGGATCGCTATGAGCTTTGCGGTGGCAGGCCTGACAACACCAGGAACAGTAATCCGGGATGAAACCTGTGTGGATAAATCCTTTCCGAATTTTTGGAAAGTATTTGAAGGAATGAACCTTTGAACCTTTTTCTAATCGGATTCCGGTGCACAGGTAAATCCTCTGTGGGTAGATCTCTTTCTGAGCAGCTTCGCTGGCCATTTATTGCTACTGATT
>JAIVWA010000582.1:0-3198 GCA_049190255.1 Gammaproteobacteria bacterium
ACTGATCCAGATGTTGTGTTAGCTTTAAAGCAAATCAACACAAAGGAGAAAGTTATGGGCAGAAAGATAAACTCCCCGGAACAAATCGTAAGGAAGCTGCGTCAATCAGAGGTTTTAATCAGTCAAGGAAATACTATCAGCCAAGCCAGCCGTCAGCTAGGCATAACAGAACAGACATATTATAGATGGCGAAAATTGTATGGCGGGATGCAGGTCTCACAGGCAAAGCGACTGAAGGAGCTAGAAAATGAGAATACTAGGCTCAAGAAACTTGTTGCAGACCTGTCATTAGATAAAGCCATTTTGAAGGAAGCTGCCAAGGGAAACTTCTGAGCCCGACTCGTAAGCGTTTGACGGTAACGAAAGTTTGTTGCCGTTTTGGTGTATCCGAACGTCGGGCATGTAAAGTACTAACTCAGGCACGAGCAACCCAGAGATACAGAATAAAGCCGCCTGATGATGAAGGAAAATTAACCGAAGCAATCATCAACCTAGCTAGTCAGTATGGTAGATATGGCTATCGAAGAGTAACTGCCTTGTTACGTAATGAGGGTTGGTTAGTCAACCATAAAAGAGTAGAAAGGATATGGCGTCAGGAAGGGCTGAAGGTTCCAGGTAAGCAACCCAAAAGAGGCCGGCTGTGGTTTAACGATGGTTCCTGTGTTCGATTAAGGGCAGAGCATAGGGATCACGTTTGGAGTTATGATTTTGTACACGACCGGACGGCTGATGGTAGGCCGATCAGAATTCTGACACTCATTGATGAATACACCAGAGAGTGCTTATCCCTATCAGTTGCCCGGAAGCTTAACTCTCATAATGTTCTAGATGAGTTGTCATGTCTGTTTTTGACCAGAGGAATCCCGAAACATATCAGGTCAGACAATGGTCCTGAGTTTACAGCCAAGGCCGTCAGGGAATGGCTGGAGCTGGTTGGAGTCAACACTTTATTTATTGAACCAGGTAGTCCTTGGGAGAATGGATATATCGAATCATTTAATGGAAAATTGCGTGATGAATTGCTGAACGGAGAAATATTTACTACGCTATTTGAAGCCAAGGTGCTTATAGAGGACTGGCGTCAACAGTACAACCAAATTAGACCTGGGGTATAGACCACCAGCACCAGAAGCGATTATACCACAACGAAATTATGGGCAAACTCTAACACAGCAACTGGTACAATGACTGGGGGCAGGTCAATCCAATATGTAGATGAGCAATTCTCAACCGAAGAACGGGTCATGGAGTATTATGGATATGATCATCAGGACGGGCACCGGAAACAGCATCAAAGACTGCAAATGAAAGTTGAGAAGTTGTATCTTCGGGCTAACCCGCATTTCTCACAAAGGGCTTTGAATAAGGCCGTCAATATTGTATAATTAATAGTGATTCCGGCACTTTAATAAATACAAAAAAGACGACCTTATGAAAACAGAGTGTACAAAAAAACGATATCATTTTCAAGCCCTTGGACGGAGAGATATTGTAGCTGATTTTTCCGGTGGAACCATCACATCTGACGGCGGCGGCTTACTGCTCCGAGAAGTTGAGAAACGGACAAATATTTTAGGCCGTTTTGCAAAATGCTTCATTGACCATCGTGACCGAGAGCGCATCGAGCATACGGTACAAGAATTGATTTCACAGCGAGTATATGGTCTTGCACTCGGCTATGAAGACCTGAACGATCACGATGATCTGTCACGGGACAAATTGCTTGCAGTTATGGTTGGCAAAGCCGATCCCACAGGATCCTGCCGGGAATTGAAAAGAGACAGGGGTAAGCCCTTGGCAGGCAAGAGCACTTTGAATCGTCTGGAATTAACACCTGAAGATGCCGACTCAAGAAGCCGCTACAAAAAGATTGTCATGAATCAGGATGCCATAGACAATTTCTTTATTGATGCATTTATAGCTTCTTACTCCGAGCCGCCTGTGCAAATTATATTAGATGCCGATGCCACAGATGATCCACTGCATGGCAATCAGGAAGGTCGATTTTTTCATGGTTATTACAAGTCTTATTGCTATCTTCCGTTATATGTTTTTTGTGGAGATGAGTTGTTATGCGCCCGGTTACGGCCATCCAATATTGACGCAGCAGCAGGGACAGTGGAGGAATTAGAACGAATAGTCAGTCGGGTTCGTGCCGCTTGGCCGGATGTGGAAATAGTAATCCGCGGCGACTCCGGTTTTTGTCGTGAAAACATCATGAAGTGGTGTGAAGAAAATAATGTTGACTACCTTTTTGGCCTGGCCCGGAATAATCGTCTTGTCGAAGAGATAGAGCCCGAGATGGACGAGGCTAAGATAATGTACGAGTGTTCCGGAGAGGCTTCCCGCAGGTTTAAGGATTTCCGTTATCAAACACTCAAGTCATGGAGTCGTGATCGACGGGTTGTCGGCAAAGCTGAATATCTTAGCAAAGGCGCCAACCCTCGATTCGTTACGACCTCCTTGAGCAAAGATAAATATGATGCCAGAGTCCTGTACGAAGATAAGTACTGCGCCCGTGGAGACATGGAAAACCGAATCAAGGAACAACAGTTGATGTTGTTCGCAGATCGCACCAGTTCCGCAACAATGAGAGCCAATCAACTGCGGCTTTATTTTTCATCAGTCGCGTATGTACTTATGCAGGCATTGCGCCGTTTGGGTCTTGCCGGAACAAAAATGGCCAAGGCTCAATGCAATACCATCAGGCTCAAATTATTAAAGATAGGCGCCCGGGTCCGCATTACTGTGCGGAAAATTTGGGTGGCATATGCAGAAGGTTACCCGTATGCTGGAATTTTTCAGCAGGTTTGTCAAAATTTATTCAAAATACCGATCCAGGGCTGAGTACCTGGTCTCTGCATAATGTAAAAATGAGTTGCCTTAAAAATGAGTTGCCTTTGGATAGGTGCGTCTTCAATTGACAAAAAACCGCTGTTTTGGTGTCAAAAGAATACGGGGACTGTTTTTTAAAATAAATTTTTGATTTACTTGGTGCCTGGGATGAGTGAGAATCGATATTTGATCCCGTTTGCTCCTTCACTGGTCCAAATTAGCATGCTGGTGAAATTTACGGGCTAGCCCGGGTTTCTCACAAGTCGAGACGCCGGATAGACAAAGTGTAAGGGGGCTGAGCTATACTTTAGTGGTTCCTCACACAAATGTATGCAAGATTTTAGGCATGGGTAAATTAGCCAT
>JAIVWA010000583.1:0-3177 GCA_049190255.1 Gammaproteobacteria bacterium
ATGATACTCCTTTATCAAGCTACCGTGTGGACCCAAGATCTTGACTTTAAACGGGGAAGCTTCTTAACAATTTAGAAAACTAGCAACTTAAAATTTAATAGCAGTTCACAGGTGCAATATGGAAAACACTGACAAGTTAGCAGTTCTGATAGACGCGGATAATGCTCAACCAAGCATTGTAGATGGTTTACTGGTAGAGATAGCAAATTACGGGACAGCCAGCGTCAAGAGGATCTATGGCGATTGGACGGGGCCTGGCCTGAAAGGATGGAAAGAGGTTCTGTTGCAACATTCTATTCAGCCAATGCAGCAATTTGCGTACACAAAAGGAAAAAACGCAACTGACAGCGCCATGATTATTGACGCTATGGACTTATTGTACACCGGTAACTTTAACGGATTCTGTATCGTAACGAGTGATAGTGATTTTACCAAGCTGGCGTCAAGAATTAGAGAGTCAGGATTATTAGTGTATGGTTTTGGTGAGCAAAAGACGCCTTCCGCTTTTGTTTCAGCTTGTGACAAATTCATTTACACAGAGGTCCTTCGTGCCAAGACCGATGAAAGTGAAGCGATTGCCAAAAAATCCAGCAGCGAGTTAAAACAAGATACAAAACTGGTAAGCCTGTTACGTAATGCAGTGGAAGCGTCCTCCGATGAAAGTGGGTGGGCTCATCTTGCACCTGTCGGCAGCAATATTGCGAAACAATCACCTGGATTTGACCCGCGCAATTACGGGTACGGAAAGCTGGGCGAGCTGGTTTCTGCAACAAAGCTTTTTGATATAGAAGCAAGGCAAATAGGTGCCACCAAGTCAAAGGCCCTTTATCTTCGTGATAAGCGCAAGAAATAGATTGAACCATGAAACCAAGAGTAAGAATAGCTACAGCCCGGACCCCGGACGGCGGCGAGATGGTGCTTTATCAGCATGGCCGTGATTTCTCGATCCAGATCAACGGTCAGGATTTGATGCTCAGTCGCCAACATGAGTCGGAACTGGAGCTGGCGCGGCTGGGTTGTGCCCATCTGGCTGATCGCAAGGCGCCCCGCATACTCATCGGAGGCTTGGGTATGGGCTATACCCTGCGCCAGGCTCTCGATATGCTCAGCCCCCGCGCCCAAGTGGTGGTGGGTGAACTGTTGGGTGCTGTCGTCGAATGGAATCGTGAGTTTTTCGGGGAACTTAACGGCCATCCGCTGGGGGACGAACGAGTTGACCTCAAGACGGGCGATATCGTCGAGCTTATTTCACGTTCCCGGAGCAGATTCGATGCGATCCTGCTGGATATCGATAATGGTCCCGGCGTGATGACAGATTCAGGGAACCGCCGTCTGTACGGTCGTGAAGGTATTCTGGCCTGTCGCCGCGCGCTGCGCGAACAGGGGTGTCTGGCTGTGTGGTCGGCTGAGCCGAGTAAAAAATTCGAGCAGCTTTTAATGAGTTGCAGCTTCCATGTGCGCCGTTTCCGGCTTTCCGCCTACAAGGGCAGTAAATCGCAGTCCCGTTTTGTATGGGTTGCTTCGGAGGACAAGGTTATCCTCCCCCGCGGTGGCGGCGAGCCGCGCCTGCCGCTCAAAACCGAGTCGAAGGGAAGTCGCAGACGGCCCCGAAAGAGACGCTAGTCGCCGGCCTCCGGTGTCAGCCCCCGGTGTGAAAAGGGATCAAGAGATGGATACTCTGGCAAAGTGAGGCTTCGGCACAGAAAGATGGCAGTGAAAGCGATAAAAATAGTATTTTATGTATTCGTAGCCGGTGGGCTCGGCGGCCTTACGAACAGTATGGTGGTGTGGTCGTTGGGCACGCTGGGGGTTACGCCAGCGTTGGGCTTTGGCATGACGCCGGAACTGACCTTTGAATGGTTGCTCAGGCGGGTTTTTGCCAGCGCGTTATGGGGGATCATCTTTTTAATCCCTGTTTATGAAAACGCCCCCATTAAAAAAGGCGCGGTTCTCAGCATACTGCCATGGCTATCAAGCGCCCTCATCGTTTTTCCCATGCGAATGGACGTCGGATTTTTCGGCTTGGGGTTCGGTATCGGCACGCCCCTATGGACTCTTTTTTTCGCCGCCATATGGGGGGTGACGGGAACGCTGTTTTTATCCAAGTTTGCATCAAGACCTGAGTAAAGCCACTGGTTTGCGCCTTATGCCGGGGTTATGTGCAGCAGGCAACGTTAGTTGCCTAATAGATAAAGTATAAAAATTAAATTGTTGGAGGGTAAAATGATTCTTTCATCGTCATTAATATGGTTTCTTGTCGGTGTTGCATTTTTAATTGCCGAATTAGCAGTGCCAGGGTTTATTTTAATTTTTTTTACAGCTGGATGTTGGATAGTGGCATTAATTACCTGGTTATCTGGTATTGAATTAACAAGTCAAATATTAATATTTATAGCGTCATCCTTAACGCTGCTTTTTACTCTACGCAAATACAGCCTGAAGATATTCAAAGGCAAGACTCGCGATAGTATTGATGATCACTACACGGATTCGAAGATTGGGAAAACAGCAATTGTTACAAAAACAATAACGCCTAATATGCCTGGTGAAATAAAAGTTATGGGGAGTTTTTGGAGGGCTGTTGCAGAGCTGGAAATTGAAGAAGGGCAATCTGTTTTAATAGAAAGTCAAGAGTCCGAGGATGGACTCACTTTTAAGGTTAAACCTGTATAAGGAGGGAAAAATGAACGAGTCATTGATTGTTGTCGGTGTATTAGCTGTCATTGTTATTGTCCTATTAATAAAAACAGCCGTTGTTGTACCTCAAAGGTCGGAATACATTGTCGAACGACTTGGCAAGTACAGCCAGTCTCTTAGCGCAGGCTTCCAGATTCTCATCCCTTTCCTTGATAAGGTCGCATACAAACGCTCCCTTAAAGAAGAGGTTATGGACATCCCTTCACAGGATTGCATTACCAGCGATAATGTATCCGTTGCAATCGATGGTATTCTGTATCTGCAGGTGATCGACAGCAAGCTATCTTGCTACGGCATTGATAACTATAAGGTTGCGGCAAGCCAGCTTGCCCAAACCTCACTCCGTTCAGTGATCGGCAAAATTGAACTTGACAGAACATTTGAAGAACGAGAGAGCCTAAACCAGCAGGTAGTTGCTGCAATTGATGAAGCGGCTCAGAATTGGGGCGTTAAGGTTTTGCGCTATGAGATCAAGGATAT
>JAIVWA010000584.1:0-3169 GCA_049190255.1 Gammaproteobacteria bacterium
CAAGAAAATTTTTAAAATGATGTTTATAAAAATCATTAAATTGATTAATAGGTATTAATATATTCTATAGACATCATTATAATAATTAGAGCATGATAGGGAAGGGGATATAAAAGGATATTTTATATTGGATATGTGGTTGGGTATTGAAATTTTACAATATTAAAAAAAGGGGTCAGAATCTCTTCTAACCCCTTTATTTTATTGTGGTAGCGGGGGCAAGATTCGAACTTGCGACCTTCGGGTTATGAGCCCGACGAGCTACCAGACTGCTCCACCCCGCATCATTTTTTTCGAAAACAATCTTTATCGGAACAACAATAATTAGTCAAGGGCTTTCTGTCAACCCGCTCAGGCATTTTATGAAAAAACTTTTCCCATCACGAAAACACGAAATATAGAAAGCACGAAATTTATCTTGTCTCCTTTTCGTGTTTTCGTCCTTTCGTGCTTTCGTGATTAACTTATCCTTTTTGGTTCTCCGCCTTTGGCGGATCCGGGTTAGGGTTTTTTTACGGCAAAATGACGGCCGTCGATTTTTTCCCGTCAATTTTGATGGTCAGGGGTCTTTCCAATTTGACATGACTCAGATAGGCGGTTTGTTTTGCGATGGGCAGGGACTGCAGCCATTTCCAGTCGATAAAATCATTACCACTATTAGAAGTGGTCAAATAACTGATCCCTAACGAGGTGATGTTATGAAAGAAATGAGATCCCTGGGAGGGGTCGGCCTTGAAATTTTCAGTGGTGGTTTCAATCATGGCCCCGACTCCGGAAATATCATGCCAGCTTACCGGTATACCAAGCCAGCGGTCTGCGGACCCCCAACGACCCGGGCCGATCAGCAGATATTTACGATTTTGCGACGCCAACTGCTTATTGATCCGGCCGATTTCAGCTGAGATATCAACCGTGCGGGCCGGGTCAAACGTTTCAGGATTGACGAACACAACATCGCCGATTTCCTTTGAAAGACCGTTTCCCAGAGCCATGGTCGAATAACATACCGCGGCGGCTATATCCTCATCACTGATTTCTACCTCCAGGGGGTCTTGATTGACTCCCATGGGCCGGATCTGCAGTAAATCAAATGACGGCCTGTGACCATCACCCAACGGAAGATTGACTGCAAATTCTATTTCCACCGGGCACCCCATCCCCTTGCGCCCGATTTCCAGGACATCGCAAAGAATTTCAACCAGGGGAAAAGCGTTATATTTCAATATATTGGCAAAGGTCAAAACAAGATGACCCCCGGCCTGGGCGCCGTCTCTGATCCTGTGATCCTCGGGAGAATAAGTGCTGGCCAGGTGCCTTACCGAGGGATGATCGCTGACGTCATCGACATCCAGTTCAGCCAGGGTAGCGTCTCCATTGGCGCCGAAGTCTTCCGGGAAGTCCTTCATCTTCAGGGCATAAAAACGCCGCTGTGCGTTTTTGAGAATGTCATCCACCGCGGAAAATTGCGGCAGAAACTGGGGATAACGGGGTGAAAAGCGCAACGACCTACCCCCTTCCACGACGGTTTTACCGAGTCCCAGGGCGATGTGGGCGATGCCTTCTTCCGGCTTCAAGTGTGCGATGGGATAGAAATTATAGGATTGGGCCACACCGGATACGGCCGGATAAAAGTAGTCGCCGCAGGCCGATCCCGTTAACTGCTGAATAGTCACCGCCATTTTCTCATCTTCCATGCGATGGAAGGTGCTTTTGGCATAGGCTTTGGGAACCTCAAGGTAAGTGGAGGCATAAACCAGTTTAACAGCCATGATCAGGCGCTCAAGTCGAACAGACCGATCCCGGTGATTGTTGGGCAGCATATAGGTTTTATAAATTCCGGCAAAGGGTTGAAATTGAGCATCTTCGAGCAGGCTGGAAGATCGGACCGCCAGCGGATAGCGGACATGCCGGACAAACAGCTCAAGATCCCTTTGCAGCCATCCGGGAAAATCAGCCGCCAAAAACAGCTGGGTGATTTCCTCATCGCTGGAATCCGCAGTCGCAAGCTCCTTGAAATTGTTTTCATTGATAAAGGCATCAAACGCGTCGGTGGAGAGCACCAAAGATTTGGGGACCTGGATGTCCACATTTTCAAATTTTTTCTGTAAATCCGGGTTCTCTTTGAGCTGGGTGGAGATAAAGGCCAACCCTCGGGCTTTGCCCCCCAGGGAACCTTTGCCGACTTTTATAAAATCAGCATCCGGATCAAATGAACCGCTGACCAGTTCGGTGATGAGCCCTTTCTGGCGCCCTTTGCGCCGTTCGTAAATACACCTGGCCAGATATTTTTTGAGCTCGCCGGCGCTTGGAAAATCACTGACCTTCACCGGTTTGAGCTTGGAGGCCAGCATCACTTCGGCGCGGGCCATCAACCAGCTTGAAAAATGATTGCGCCGGCCGTGGTAATACACGGATTCGTCCGGGACGGATGGCAGAATTTTTTCCATCTCGCGCAAATTGGATGCCCGGGCAATTTCCTGGCCGTCCGGGAAGCGAAAGACAAAATCGCCGAAGCCCAGATAGTTTATAAAGAAACTGCGTATTTCCGAATGCAGGGTGGGTGAATTTTTATTCAAAAAAACGGCCGGGATCTTCTCGGCCTGCTGCCGGTTGGATTCTTCCGAGCTGAGGTTTAGAAGCGGCAGATCGGGATCATCCTGCCGGATCATGGACAGCAGTGAAACCCCGGCTTTGTCATCTATCTGTCCGTTTTTCGGAAAGCGGACGTCCGAAAAAACACTGAGCAAGTATGGCTGGTACTGCCGGTAAAGTTCGAGCGCTTCTTCATAATTTTCGGCCACAAGAATTTTGGGCCGGGCCCGCATCCTGAGAATTCGGTGTTCATCATTGACCGACTCTTCCATCACGGCCTGGGTTTGGGTGACGATTTCCTTATAGAGCAGCGGCAGCAGCGATGAATAATAGATGGGGGAATCCTCTACCAGAATGATGACTCTGACCCGGGCGCGCCGGGTGTCATAGGCCACGTTCATGCGATCTTCCAGATTTTTAATCATTGCCAGCAGCAGATCGGTATTGCCATACCAGACACACCGGCGATCAATTGATTTGCTATCGGCAGATTGCCTTTCGAGAAGGTGCTTGCTGGTGTTTTGAATCATTAAATGGATGATTCTTTCCGCCAGGCGGCCCTCTTCCTCCATGATAA
>JAIVWA010000585.1:0-3161 GCA_049190255.1 Gammaproteobacteria bacterium
GCGCGTAGGATACAACCGCGCGGCCCGCATGATTGAAGTAATGGAGAAAGAGGGAGTCATCGGGCCATCGGACGGGGTTAAACCCCGGGAGGTCCTGGTGACCAGTTATGAGAGGAGGAAATGATGGAAGTCGGAATGCGGAATGCGGAATGTGGAAGGGCTGAACCTTTGAACCCTCACAGCCGCCGGAGTACCCCCAGTGTTTTAACTATTGCAACTTCGCGAAAAAGGCCGGAATCAACGGCACGCTGGTAGACTCGGTAGGGCGCTTGTCCCCCCTGGGTCGGATCGCTGAAAATATCATGAATCAGCAGGTAGCCCCCTTCGATGATGTGGGGCGACCAGGCGGTGTAATCGGACAGAACCGTCTCGAAGGCATGCCCGCCGTCGATAAACACCAGGCTCAGTGCCGTGGCCCACTTGCGGGCGACTATTTCTGACCGGCATACGATGGGCACCACCGCATCCTCGAGATTCGCCCGTTCAATGATAGACCTGAACTCGCGGAAAGTGTCCACCCGGCCGCTGGCGGCATCAAAAAGATTAGGATCGAAATATTCTTCACCGGGCTGCTGTTCCTCGGAGCCGTGGTGATGGTCAACGGAAAACAAAACGGTGTCGTTTTCGTGACAGGCGGCACCCAGGTACAGGGCGGATTTGCCGCAATAGCTGCCGATTTCCAAGCAGGGCGCTCTGCGACCGGCCGCCAGCGCCGTCTCGTAGAGGCAGCGGCCCTCCTCTTTATCGAGAAAGCCTTTAACGTTGCCCATCAATTGAGGATCAATCGGGATGTTCATGTGGTTTATTGGTTGATTAAGTTGATTGGTTGGTCCATTCCGCATATTCAAAGCAGTCCTTTCTCCTTTGTTTTTTTTTGCCTTCCGCATTCCGACTTCCCCATTCAAATCATTCCGCCTTCCGCATTCCGAATTCCACATTCTTCTTTAAATACACCACCACACTCTTGCCCATCAACGGATTGAGAAGTTTGTCCAGCAAACCGGTAACACGCGGCTTTTTCATAATATCCCAGATAAGAAATCGGTGATACAGGTTGACCGTCAGCGAATCTTTGCGATCCGGTCCCACCAGGCATTTCAACCACCAGAATGGGGTGTGCAGACTGTGAGCAAAATGCATGGCCCATACGCCGGCGCCGGCCGAAGCCAGATCTGAAATTAACTGGTTTTTTTTGAAGATTCGCACGTGCCCCCCGTTGCTGTTGGCATAGGCCGGGGAAAGAAACCAGCAGATGCGTTCGGGCCAATACCTGGGGACACTGACGACCAGATTGCTTCCTGGCTGCAATACCCTTAAAATTTCCCGGATGGCCTTCCGGTGTGGGGAAATATGCTCCAGAACTTCGGAGCAAATAACCAGATCGAAATAGTCATCCTTAAATGGCAGTTGGATGACGTCAGCTGCTGACAAGGCCCACGCCCCGCCGCCGTGTTGGCCCAGGCGGTCGTGAAGATTGAGCCGGCCTTTGGCTTCATCCAAATCGTTGAAGTTGAGATCAACACCCATCACAGTTATGCTTGGGAATTGATATGCGGCGCAGATATGACGTCCGGAACCGCATCCGATGTCCAGAATCTTAAAGCCCGGTTTGACTGCCAGCCGTTCAAATTCTACGGTGACCATCGATCACCTCCCGGTAAGCAGATACGGTTTTTTCAGCTGCCTTTTTCCAGGTAAAATGCTTGTGAACCCGCCTGTATCCGGCCATACCCAATTCTTTGGCCCGCAGCGGGTTGTTGAGAAGGTCCCGAATGGCCCCGGCCAGGGCCCTGGAATCTGCCGGCTTGACCAAAATACCCGCATCCCCCACAACTTCGGGCAATGCACCACCTGTGGTGCTGATGACCGGAACCCCGCAGGCCATGGCCTCGCCCACCGGCAGGCCGAATCCTTCATAGACGGACGGAACAACGGCTGCCGTCGCTCTGGCATATTGCCGGACAAATTCTCCATTGCTTATTCTTCCGGTGAAATGGATGCAGTGTCCGATACCCAGTCTGCGGATTAGTTTTACAAGATCACCATCTTTTTTGGGCTCCCCGACGACGGTGACGCTAACATCTTGAAATTTATTCAGTTCAGCCAAGGCCTGGAAAAGGAAAAAGAGGCCTTTTAAAGGGGTGTCGGCACTGTTGGTTACGATAATACGGTTTTTTTTCCTTTCGATATCATCAATCGGATAGAACAAATCCGTATTAATGCCGTTGGGGACAATGCTGAATTTATTCGCCGGTATGTTAAAGTCCCGGCCGATATCCTTTTTTGCCGATTTTGATACGGCAATGATGCGGGGGAGGGTCCGGGACACCCGCTTTTGCATCCCGACAAAGGAATACCATCGCCACTCTTTCATCTTCCTTAAAGGGGAAGATACCGATCGGATGGCAATTTTTCGATCTACGGTGATGGGGTGATGGATGGTGGCGATGGTGGGGGCCAATTTGTTGATGGCCCAGATGCCATAGGACAGGCTCTGGTTGTCGTGTACGATATCGTAGGTGTGCAGTCTGGATTTTAAATACAAATAAGCCCTGAGTCCGAAAGTAAAGGGCTCCGGAAAACCCATGGTGGATACCCCCAGCCATTCCATCAAATTGATAGGATTCGAAAGCTCTTTAAGGGTGGGCACCCGAAAAGGGTCTGCCGGGTTGTATAGATCCAGACCCGTCAGAGGGTGCAGCGGGATATCATCATCCAACTGCGGATCCGGCGGACCGGATATCACCTCAACTCTGTGTCCGAGATCTTTGAGCGCACGGCTTAAATTTTTCAGATAAACTCCCTGGCCGCCGCAATGCGGATTGCTGCGGTAACTTAACAGGCAGATATTTAATGGCGCTCGAAATTCCATAGGTGCCTTCAATTACAAGGACTCTATTGGCTTCGTCAATAGCTTTTATTAGATGCTCATGTGGTTTTTAGATTAATTTCCAGATGGGTATTGGTTTTATTCATCTTTTCTTTAAAGGAACCGCCAATTAAATCCCAAATAACAAAACTCAAAATACAAACAAATCTCAAAATACAATGACCAAAATTCCAAACTTGTTTTCCCCCTTTTCTAAAGGGGGTAAGGGGGATTTTTTGGAAATTCGAATTTGGATATTGCCCTTCGACTTGGCTCAGGGTGGTGAGTTTGC
>JAIVWA010000586.1:0-3160 GCA_049190255.1 Gammaproteobacteria bacterium
ATATACTAATGAACACAATGCAATACTTACTAAAAAATTGGGGAGATTATGACAACTATCGAAGATGCAAACAATCCAGGACTCAAAGCCGGTGGGCGGATCAATGATTACCGCATTGAGCGCATAGAAGCGCTAAAAGAAATTTCTTCCGTTTTATACGAACTTGAGCATTCGCAGACCGGTGCGAAACACATTCACATCAGCAACGCCGATGCCGAGAATACATTCAGCGTCGCCTTCAAGACCGTACCGAAAGACTCCACCGGTGTCGCCCACATCCTCGAGCACACGGTTCTATGCGGTTCAAAACAATATCCGGTGCGCGACCCGTTTTTTTCCATGCTAAAAAGAAGTTTGAGCACCTTTATGAATGCTTTTACGGCTTCTGATTGGACCATGTATCCCTTTTCAACTCAGAACAAAAAGGATTTCTACAACCTGATGGGCATTTATCTGGATGCTGCCTTTTTTCCTCGCCTGGAAGAACTTAGTTTTAAGCAGGAAGGCCATCGCCTGGAGATTGAAGAAGATCCGGAGGGTAACGAAACCGAAGCCTTTCATCTGGCCTATAAAGGCGTGGTCTACAATGAAATGAAAGGTGCCATGTCCTCCCCGGACCAGGTGATGGTTCGATCTATCTTAAAGGCTCTGTATCCATCGACGACGTATCGTTTCAACTCCGGAGGGGATCCAACCGAGATCCCGTCGCTTTCTTATGAACAGCTAAAAGAGTTCCATCGCAGGCACTATCATCCCAGCAATGCCTTTTTCTATACTTACGGCAACCTGCCACTGAAAGATCACCTGGCTTTTATCGAAGCCAACGTTTTGAATGCTTTCAAGCGGATCAATCCGGATACCGATGTTGCATCTCAACCCCGCTGGAAGCAGCCACAATCCCTCTCTTATCCTTACCCCTTCGACAAAAACGAAGATGCCGGTAAGAAATGTCAGGTATGTATGGCCTGGCTGACGGCAGACATTAAAGATACCTTTGAAGTTTTGGTGCTGATATTGCTGGAACAGATCCTGCTCGGCAATTCAGCCTCCCCTCTGCGCAAAGCGTTGATTGAGTCAGGGCTTGGAAGCGCTCTGTGTGATGGTACCGGTTTTGACGCTGATAACCGGGATACTTTATTTGTCAGCGGGCTGAAAGATGTAGCGCAATCAGCGGCCGCCCCAATTGAAGAAATTATTGTCGGCGTTTTGAGTGATCTTGCTGAAAACGGTATTGATAAAGAGTTGATTGACGCCGCCATTCATCAGATTGAATTTCATCGCAAAGAGATAACCAATTCGCCTTATCCATACGGAATTAAATTACTGCTGACTTTTTCCGGGAGCTGGTTCCATGGTGGTGATCCGGTAAAAATTTTAAATTTAGATGCCGATCTTGCAAGGCTGCAAAGTGAGCTGGCCAGGGGTAATTTCTTCGAAAATCGGATCAAAAAATACTTTTTGGATAACCCCCACCGGATTCTAATGTCGCTGTTGCCGGATCAAGAAATGGCGCAAAGCGAAAACCTGCGTCTGCGTGCCGAACTTGACCGCATCAAAAAGGATTTGTCCCAATCAGATGGTGACAGGCTAAAACAGGATGCCGAAGCGCTGCTGCGTTTGCAGGAAACTGAAGAGGATATTGGCTGCCTTCCCACGCTTAACCGCCAGGACATTCCGCCGTCTGTCCCAATTATTAGAGAAACCGCCAGGGAAGACGCTTTGCAGGCCACCCTATATAACCAGGCCACTTCCGGTATTTTTTACTTTGCGGCGGCGGCCGGAAGCGGTACCCTGCCCGGCGAACTTTTGCCGCTGGCACCATTTTTCTGTTATGCGGCTTCCCGGATGGGTACCACCATCCGCGATTATGCCGAGATGGCGCAGCGCATTGATGCGTATACCGGGGGTATCGGTTTGTCGACTCACGCTCGTACCCGGTTTGACGGACCGGGGGATTGTATACCGTTTATCTCCTTTAATGGTAAATGCCTATTCAGGAATCGGGATCAAATGTTTGATATCATCCAGGAGTTGCTGCACCATTCTGATTTTTCCGATTTAACCCGATTGAAGAACCTTTTGCTCGAGTATCGGGCCGGGCTCGAATCAATGGTCGTCCACAACGGCCATCGTTTAGCCATTTCGCTGGCATCCAGGAATTTATCATCGACCCGTAAGCTGAGTGAAACCTGGAATGGGGTCCACCAGTTGCAGACCATCAAACGGCTGGTTGATGAGCTTGACGATGGCCGACTCAAATCTTTATCTCTTGACCTGGCAACCATCGGAGAGACACTTTTTACACAGGAAAATTTTCAGATGGCCCTGATTGGAGAAAATTCGGTACTATCTGATGCCCGCGATTGTGCACAAACACTGTTTAGTGGTTTTAAAGACGGCGATAATGATGGCTTTAAAGCTCCGGGCGTCACTATGGAAAATGGAAGGATCAGAGAAGGGTGGAGCACATCGTCAGCCGTTTCTTTTGTGGCCCTGGCCTTTGAAACAGTGCGCATGGAACATGAAGATGCCGCGGCGCTGTCTATAATCAGCAAAATTTTACGCTCCATGTATCTGCATCGTGAGATTCGAGAAAAAGGCGGCGCTTATGGCGGATTCGCCCTGTACAGCCCTGAAGACGGTTTGTTCTGTTTGGCTTCCTATCGTGACCCCCATATCGTATCCACCCTGAAGGCCTTTGACAATGCGGCTGTTTTTATTCGCTCGGGAAGTTTCGACAACGAAGATGTGAATGAAGCTATCCTGCAGGTATGTTCTGAAATTGACAAACCCGATCCCCCGGGTCCGGCTGCCAGAAAAGCCTTTTACCGGAAAATTATTTCCCTGTCCGATGACATGCGGATGCAATTTAAAAGCAGGCTTTTGAGCCTTACGCGCAAGCAGGTGATTCAGGCGGCCGAAAAATATTTTGATGGAAACCAAGAAAAGAAGGCGGTTGCAGTCATCTCGGGAGAAGAGAAACTCAAAGCCACCAACCGGCAGATGTCATCTAATCCTTTGAAGCTTTATCGTATATAATACAGGTTAAAGAGCGGAGGGATAAGGGTTTGAGGTTGGAGGAGCGCTTCGCTTTAGGTTTGAGGCAAATTCGGATCGGATCATTTTATTTCTGACAATCAGCCTCTAACCTCCAACCTCA
>JAIVWA010000587.1:0-3157 GCA_049190255.1 Gammaproteobacteria bacterium
GAGCCTTTTGTGGCCTTTGATATTATGCAAAAAAGGCATGAACGCCTACCGTTTGATAATTTCATGGCTCGTATTAAAGCTGGTAGGTTTGTAACTCCAAAAATTCTTTCTGATGGCCCACCAATTTCTATTGATGCAGCCCTGTCTATGCTTGATCTTTACGGTTTTCATGGCGCCCTTGAACTGATAGAGGGAGCAGTGTGGCGCATAGAACGCAATAGGCTGAATGATAAGAGTTTGGGCAATTCTGGTGGCAGACACCCAGTTGTAGATTTTTTGGTCAAATATGTCCGGCCTGATAAGCTTGACGGGAAATATTTGAATGGCAAAACCATATACAATAACCACAGATAACAAATCACTTTACTTGATACCAGAAGCCAGTCGGTTTTTAAGTTCGCAACGGAGTTTGTGGCAGAGCATGGCGTGAAATTTACCCGACTTCGCGTGGAACTATCTCCTGTGGCGAAAAGCATGAGAAAACAGATAACAAAACGCTACTCGTGCCAAGATAAATCCGAGACCTTGGAATTGGGAGAAATCCCATGAAATTGGTTATCGTTACCCAGTGGGTGAGAGCTGTAAAGACTCAAGTCCCACCTAACTAAAGTTTAGCCAACAGGTTAGTAGTGAAGTCTGCGGGCAAAACCAGAACGGGAAACCGGAATGGAAGTCCGAAGCCAGACGGAACAAGGTTACAGGCTCTGTATTGAGCCCCGAAAAATGTATAGTTGTGGACATTGGATAAGCTTCCGAGAATCGGCAGCAAAAGCCGACGCTTTGTAGTGAGCGGAAGGCAGCAGTCCTGATTACGCTATGGCAAGTAATCAGGTCACCACCGGGGTCTTAGACCAGGGCATGTATTCAAAGGGGTAGCTCGGGAACTTGGGAGATCCAAATGTTTCCTTGCGTAAAAGAACGGTATAGGGAAATCCAGCTATAAGCGAAATCCCGGCACTGATGAGGAAAGTCCAGCCTGTCAGTGAGTTCTGCGGTTGACGCAGAAGACACAAAGATAAAGACGGACGATACAAGGTATCGGGTGCGGACAGCGAAGAGCGAACAAACCCGGGATGGACATTTGGAAGTCTTAGCGGATCATAATACCGAAGTTCAGTGATGGATTGCTGAACGGGAAGGTGGGGAAGTGAAACCTTAGCGACCCACTGTAGGGAAGGTGAAGCAGGGTATAACGTTTTTCTGGAAGGAACTATGGGAGATACACAGAAATCACAAACCATATCAACAGAAAACCAGGGAATTGCGTCGCAGGAAGCTTGTGATACCAGACTGGTTTCAGAATGTCCGGTCAACGACAAGCCCCCAGTATTAGTGGGTGAGTCATCACTTGTCCGGGTCAGGATGCTGGCAGAGGCAAATCTGGATTTAGTCTTCAGGTCTCTTGCCCACAGGATAGATTTATCCTTGCTGCAAAAATCCTTTCGTCAACTACGCAAAAACGAGTCCACCGGTGTAGACAAGATAACGGCAAAAGAATACGCCGGGGATCTTGATGAAAACCTCTATAATCTACACCAGCGACTGCAAAGAGGTCAGTACGTTGCCACGCCGGTAAAGCGTATATGGGTAGACAAAGAAGATGGTACACAAAGACCGATAGGAATTACTGCATTAGAAGACAAAATAGTCCAAAAGGCAGTGACCACCATATTGGGTATCGTGTATGAACCCATTTTCCATGATTTTTCACATGGATTTCGCAAAGGACACAGCCAGCACAAAGCACTAAGCGAACTTCGCGAAAAGTGCAATAAACTGAACATCAACTGGATCTTAAGCGCAGATATTACAGGACTATTCGACAACATCCCCCACAAGTTATTACGAGAGACGATCCGACACAGGGTAAACGATGGAGGTATTCTTCGATTAATCGGCAAGTGGTTAAACGCCGGAGTAGCGGAGGGTGGCGACATCATCTATCCTGAAAAAGGTACTCCTCAAGGTGGGGTAATTTCACCAGTACTCAGTAACATATTTCTGCACTATGTTTTGGACGAATGGTTCGTCAAAGAGGTCGAACCCCGAATAAAAGGCAAGAGCTTTCTGATTCGATATGCGGATGATTTCATTATTGGGTTTCAATTAGAATCGGATGCAAAGCGGATAATGGAAGTATTGCCGAAACGGTTTAACCGTTTCGAGCTAAGCCTTCATCCGGAAAAGACCAAATTGATACCATTTGGAAAACCAACAAAGAGCGGGAAACCAAAGGGTACGTTCGATTTTCTCGGATTTACCTTTTATTGGGGGAAAACCCTCAAAAGATACTGGGTGATAAAGAAACAGACAGCACGGAAACGGCTAAATCGTTTTCTGCGAATGCTGTGGAACTGGTGCAAGAAGAATCGGCATGAACCCATAGAAGAGCAGCATAATATATTAAGTAGCAAACTTCGAGGGTTTTACCAATACTTTGGAGTGCGGAGCAATTATAAAGCGTTGGAGGCAGCGTACGAATATGCAGGAAAAGCATGGCGTAACTGGCTTGGCCGACGCCACAGAGATGGCTATATAAGTTGCGCAAAGTTTAAGCGCATACTTGAAAAAGTCCCTCTGCCGCTTCCCAGAATAGTCCATAATATTTGATAACTTGCAGGTAGCAAAGTTATGCGCCAATCGGGGTGTCGCCTGATTGGTTGACAGCTTGGTAACAAGAGCTTGAACCGAGGAACCGTATGAGGGAAAGCTTCACGTACGGGTCTGTGGGGAGGGCGCCGGGTAACCGGTGCCTTTACCCGGAATTTGACCCCAAAATTTTATTCCCTTTATTATCAACGAGTTATATTTTTCATCAAAACTACCGAAATTCCACAACTGATTGATATTGTTGTAAATTACAATTTCGATAAAAAATTTAGCTTGAGAAAAGCGCGAAAGTCGGGCTAAAGGAACTTCGATGATTTTTTCCTTTTTCCCTTCAATAGCAATTTTCTCCATTCTTCTTGAGACTTCAGCGGAATAGTATCTTTCACCACATTCATTACAGACTTTTGCTGGAACTTCTTCTATCACAACTAATCTGGTCCCCCATCTAAAATCTACTGTTACTTTTTTGTCTTCTAAAATACCCTTACGGCAAAAATAGCAGGTTTCCATCTTTATACCCTTGTCCTTCCTAAAAAAGCATCCGGCC
>JAIVWA010000588.1:0-3152 GCA_049190255.1 Gammaproteobacteria bacterium
TGCACCTGTTTGTTTACAATATTATAAAATCGATCCGCCGGAGGCGAACCTTAATTTTAGGCACTTTAGGCATTTTTTAATTTTAGGCATTGCTTTAAGCTACATCTTCGCTAAAGCAAAATCGGTTTGAACTTCGCCGAGAAGAACATGCCGTTTAAACACCTGGCGCATCCGGTTGGAATCCATTTTTTGGTAGACAATCGGTTCGGCTTCCTTGCTTTCAACCGTCACATTGGGTTCGCTGCTGCACATCCCCATGCAGCCGGAGGTGACGATGCGAATGTCATGGCGGTCCGCCTCGGCCAATTCTTCCATAAGCGCGTTCATTACCGCGCGTGCTCCGGCGGCGATGCCGCAGGTTCCCATGTGAACCGTAATTTTTAGGTTGAAGTCGCCATCCCGCACCGAAGTACTCTTTGCAGTTTCTTCTTTTATTCTTTTTAGATCATCAATCGTCAATTTTGCCATGATTTTTCTCCCTTGCTTCGGGTTTGTCTGCATTTGATATGAGCTGGTTCAGTGACGTACGGATACTCTTCCCCAGTTGGTGAATTACCATCGGATCTTCCAGGGAATGATCTCCCAATTCTTTTTTTAGTTCCCGGGTGTCCAGGATGAATTCTTGGCTGTCAATGACATGCGTATATACAAAGTCGACTTGCGGGTTGCCCATCAATAATGTGGCCATGGTAGACGCCATATCACCCATCGGGGCACGGTCGATATGGCTGTACCGAAATGTTGCCGTAACCTCAGTGCCGCCGACGGTTCCAGCCTCGACCGCCAGTTTTCCATCGCAGCGTTCCGCTGCCGCTGCTAAAAGCGGCAGGCCCAGACCGACCCTGCGGGTGGTTCGGGAGGTGACGAACGGATCTTTGAGCTTGTCTAATTTTTCGGCGGAAATACCGCGGCCGTTGTCCCTGATTTTTATTGTCAAAAAGTCTTCGGCGCGGGACTCTATCACATCAATGTGGATGCAATCGGCACCGGCGGTAATTCCGTTTTCAACAATATCCAGTATGTGTAGTGATAATTCCCGCAATCAGACCAGTATCCTTCTTCCGTCTTTTCTCGCCAGCGCCAAACGGATCTCGGCCAGCGTCGGTTCGGCCAATTGAAAAACGGTCCAGGCTCTTCCGATGTCATTGAGGTAATGGGCATCGGACGCGGTAACACAGGAAAAGTTTCCGATACCGGGTATGGTTTGCGCTGCTTGCGCAAGTTTTATGCGATAGGATACCTCAAGACCGTCAAGATTCAGGTCTTCAGGAATAAAGCCCAGTTGATTTATAATCCCATAGGCCGGACGGTCGACATGGCAGGAGATGTTGATTCCCCCCAGCACATGGGTTTTATCTACAATGGCATGCAGGCCCAGACGGGTGGCGCCAATCAGCAGGCGCGGATTTTCTCCAATAACCTCATCTTCTTCGTTGGCGACAACCTGAAATCCGAACACTTCCGTATTGTTTTCGCCGGGCAGATTGGCATAGACATAGGCTTGCATTTCAAGGGCCCGGTCCAACTCATCAAATAAAGCCAGGATGTGAACTTCTTCTTTGGAGCATACCTCCATGCCCGGCAGTACGAGCAGTCCCTGTTTATTCCCCTCGCGCATTGTAGCTCCGGCGTTTTCCGCCGAATTATGGTCGCAAAGGGCGATTAAATCCAGGCCGACTTCAAGACTTTTCTGAATAATCTTTTTAGGGCTCATGGCCCAATCGCTGCACGGTGACAGACAACTGTGAATATGAAGGTCGGTCTTGAATTTTTTTAACACGCCCTGTCTCCACCCAACAGAAGGCATTCATTCAAAGATGCCTCTCCCTTGACCACATCTTCGGCAAAGGTTTTACAGGTGGGCGCACCGCATACCGCGCAGTCGTGACCATTTATACGTTCCAATATCTCATCAACTTTCTGGACGGTTTCAATCGACATGGGTTTGGCATGGGACCCGAACATTTGAATCAGTTTGGCAGGGTCTTTATCCGCCAGGAATTTACCTTTCTCAAATTGCCGTAAAATTTTTTTTCGCGACAAACGTCTTCCCAGGCCGAGCATCTTGATCATTTTATTGACGGCACTTTTGGCCAGATACTTATCAATGGCTGTAAGGGCGCCGCCCAGGCACCCCTCTCGGCAGGTCCTAAACTCTATATATTCAAGATTGCGGAAAAGACCCATTTCGATCTTTTCAAGGTAGGTTATGGTTTCATCCAATCCGGAAACCGCCAGGGAGTTTTCTATATTCATGTCGGCGATCTCGCCGCCCGACATGCCCCACATCGGACCGTTGCCCGTATGGCAGTATTCAAAATCAAAACGACTGCCGGAGTAGGGGAGCTGATCGGTGTCTTGCAGGTGTTCAATCTGGCGTACCAGGTCGGCATAAATATCGTTTATGCCCAGAGCAGTACAGGTGTCGACTTTTCTCTTAGCGGAGATGGAACGGACCGGACCGCGTTTGGTCGGGCAGGGGTTTATGTAATACAGCATTACTTTATCTTGATTTACACCGTGTTCCTGCATGATGCGTTGCATGACATCCCGTGCCATCAGATCAACCGGCCTTAAAAGCGGTAACACATGGGGCATTAAGCTAGGAAACTTAAAGGCGATCAGTCGAATGACCACCGGACAGACCGGAGAAATTAGTGGCCAGGGGGACTGCTGGGTTTTTCTGTTTCGAACGACGAATTCCTCCGTAGCGTATTGAAACATTTCGAGGAAATACGACATGTCCACCGTATGTTGAAAACCCAACGATTTAAGCCCCATGAGGATGTCTTCGGGCATGACCCCCGGGAACTGGGCGTAAAGCACCGGTGTAACCAGAGCGACTGAGATCTCGTTTTTGTTGAGCCGGTTCAACGTGACCGTGGCGGCCGTTACTGCAGCTTCCTGGCATACCCGGATACATTCTCCGCAGCCGATGCAAAGAGGCTCGTTTCGGATGGCTTTATTGCTTTTAATCCTAATCGCCAGCGTCGGGCAAACCTTAAGGCAACTGGCGCCACCAATGCACGCTGCCTTGTCATAGCGGATATAGCGCAAGCCTGTATTGGTTTTTTTCAAACCGGTCATGGCACTAGTTTAGGGTCTTAGTCCGCCTCAGGCGGATTGTACATTATGTGGCAAGATTTTTTTGT
>JAIVWA010000589.1:0-3147 GCA_049190255.1 Gammaproteobacteria bacterium
GCGCTGGGCTCCGCCGGTGCCGGGCTGGTTTTGGCCTGGTTCGAGTACGGTCGCCGCGGCGCGTCCCGGATCGGTTTTGTCGAAAAAATAGCGCCGCTGCACAATCTGTTTGCCGAGCGATGGTATATTGACCGCTTTTACCGGCGTTTTTTGGATGGCTTCATTTACGGGGTGGTGTCCAGAGGGTTTACCAATAACGATAATAAGGTGATTGACGGGGGCATCGACGGTCTGAGCAAGGCAACCGTCGCCGCCGGACGTGCCGCCTCATTTTTTCATCTGGGGATGATTCAGTACCGGCTGCTGATCATGTTTGTGGTCATTGTGTTGCTGGCGCTGTATTTTTTCTTTTAGGCATTTATCCAAATGGAATACACCAATTTTCCATATCTGACCGCCATTTTACTAAGCTGCATTGTGGGGCTTCTGGTGATCCTTTTTACACCGGAAGATCGCAAGACGCAGATTAAATGGGTGAGCGCGGTTTTCTCCGGCATCACTTTAATACTATCCGTTTATCTGTTTTTTGCTTATGACAAGGGTCAGGGTGGGCTCCAGTTCGTTGAGAAAGTGCCCTGGGTGGAATCGCTGGGGATCACCTATTTTAATGCGGCCGACGGCTTTAATCTTCCCATGCTGCTTTTGACCGGCATCGTATTTTTTACCGGTGTGCTGACCATGTGGGAGCTGGATTATCGGGTCAAGGAGTTTTTTGCACTATACTTTCTGTTGGTTACCGGTGTTTTCGGGCTCTTCATGAGCATGGACCTGTTTTTCATCTTCGTCTGGTATGACATCTCCCTTTTCCCGATGTATCTGCTGATTGCCATCTGGGGATCCACTCGCAAAGAATACGGTGCCATGAAGCTGACGCTTTACCTGCTGGCAGGCAGTGCCTTGATTCTGCCGGCGATCGTCTATCTGTTTGTGCAAGCGGGTTTAAACACCTTTGATGTGACGATTCTTATGCAGCCCGGAACATTTACGCCTTTTGAGCAAAAATTTGCCTTTATCTTTTTATTTATCGGTTTTGGCATCCTGGCCGCCGTGTGGCCGTTTCACACCTGGTCTCCGGTGGGACATGTGGCCGCCCCCACACCCGTGAGCATGGTGCACGCCGGTGTGCTTATGAAAATCGGCGCTTTCGGCGTATTGCGAGTCGGCATTTTTCTGTGCCCGGAAGGATGGCAGTACTGGGCGCCACTCATGGCCGTACTGGCAGCCATCGGCATCGTCTATGGCGCCTTTGTGGGGCTCAGTCAGACAGATCTCAAGTACTGTATCGGCTACTCGAGCGTTTCTCATATGGGAATTGTCGGCCTCGGGCTGGCGACCGTCTCGGTGAACGGGTTAAACGGTGCGGTGTTTCAGATGTTTGCCCACGGGATTATGACCGCTTTGTTCTTTTCGGCGATCGGATATATTTATGACCGAACCCATACCAAAATGATTGCAGAACTGGGCGGGTTAAGCCGGATCATGCCGGTGGCTTCAACTTATTTTATCGTAGCCGCTCTGGCCGGCATCGGTGTTCCCGGTCTGGCCACCTTTTGGGGAGAGCTGATGGTATTTATTGCGGCCTTTAAAACCTATCCGCTCTGGGGGTCGCTGGCGGTGTGCGCACTGGTAGTCAGTGCGCTATTCATGCTGCGGGTGGTGCAGCGTACATTTTATGGGCCTAAAAATGAAAAATATGAGCATCTAACGGATGTGTCGTTGGGCCAGGGTATTCCCCGCATGATTTTGCTGGCCGTGCTGGTGATATTTGGACTTTTTCCATCATTGATGTTTGACATGATTGAAACAGCTTCTATACCGTTTATGAATGGATTGCCCTGATGAATTGGTTTCTCTTTTATCCTGAGCTTTATTATTTTGCCGCCGGCATGGTTTTTCTGGGCCTGTCGATGCTCAGGCAATCCAATCCCAGGCGGGATTATTTCGCTGCCATGTTTTTGGCAGCCCTGGGAGTATTGGTTTGTTTGATTGGCGTCAATCAGGAAGGATTTCTATTTCTTAAAGCTTATCGGGTGGACCTGTTCTCCCAGGTATTTAAGGTCATGCTGTCCCTGGGGCTTTTTCTGGTCATCTGCCTCTGTTCAGAGCTCAAAGCCATCGCTGAACGGCATCATCCGGAATTCTATCTACTGCTGTTCGTATGTACCCTGGCCATGATGCTGCTGGTCAGCAGCGCCCACATTCTGACCATTTATGTGGCCCTGGAGCTGTCCAGCTATTCACTGTACGTTTTGGTTGCCCTGCGAAGAGATGAGCGCCTGGGCCTGGAGGCGGGGCTCAAATATTTTCTGGTGGGTATTTTTGTGTCGGCTGTGATGCTTTTTGGTATTGCCCTCCTTTACAGCGCCACCCAGGTAACTTATTTGACCGACATGATTCGGGTGCTGCCCGGTGCGCTTGATTCACCTTTGGTCGTCATCGGCTTGCTGTTGACCCTGTGCGGGTTTTTCTTCAAACTCGCTGTCTTTCCCTTTCATTTCTGGGCGCCGGATGTCTATCAGGGTGCCGCCAATCAGGCAACAGCCTATATTGCGACCGCTTCAAAAGTGGCTGCCATTGCCATTCTTACCCGGATGGTGGCTGTCACCGGCGATGGCAGCATATACCTGACCCACGTTCTGGTCATTCTGTCCATTATTTCCATGACCGTGGGGAATCTGGCCGCCATCGTTCAAAAGGACCTTAAAAGACTTCTGGCTTACTCCGCCGTGGCCCATGCCGGCTATGTGCTTATCGGGATATTGAGCATGAATCAGCTCGGCTATTCCAGTGTGATTTTTTATGCCATGGCCCTGCTGGTGATGAAATTTACCGCATTTCTGGTGGTGGTCAAGGTGGCCGATGACGGCCGCAATCTACAAATAGCCCAGCTGGCCGGCCTGCATCGCCGCTCACCGCTGCTGGCCTTGGCGCTGATGGTGTCGGTGCTCAGTCTGGCCGGTATTCCTCCCACCATCGGGTTTACCGGAAAGTTCCTGGTTTTTGCGGCTGCCATGGAAAAAGGGTATTTCACCCTGGTGCTGATCGCCATGATCAACGTGGTCATATCCCTTTACTACTATCTTTTGATTTTAAAGGCCGCTTATATGCAGGAGCCGGCTGAGACGCAGGCGCCCCTGCATGTTTCTC
>JAIVWA010000590.1:0-3146 GCA_049190255.1 Gammaproteobacteria bacterium
CCACCGCTCGAAGACGTGCGATAGCGGCAGATAGGACAGCACCCGATCGTTTTCATGGGTGTTGAGATACTCCGATATGCCCTTGGCGCTCCGGTACATGGCGCTAAAACTATGCATGGCCCCTTTGGGTTTTCCAGTGCTTCCGGACGTGTAAATGATGGTCGCCATCTCGTCGGGGGAGCGTTCCGCCGGCTCAGCCAGCGGTTCGTGCCTGGCGACAATGTCGTCCCACTTTTCAACATCATTCTCAGGGGCAAGGGGAAAGGCGATCATGGGCAGATCCGCGGGCACTCCCTTTTTCATTTCATCCCAGACCGGATCGAGCTTGCCCATAAAAAGAAGTTTCGACTCTGAGTGCTCAAGCGTGTATTGGACGATGTCTGCCGTCAGAATCGGGAAGATCGGAATGCTGACATGTCCCGCCATCCAGATGGCCAAATCCGCCATTATCCAGTGCGCACAGTTCTTCGAGCACAGTGCGATGTGGCTGCGCTCGGGCAGATCGAGGCTCTTGAGATAGGCCGCCATGCGACGTGCCTCAACAACCGCCTCTTTCCACGTCCAGGTCTTGATGTTGTCATCCCCGCCACCCATCGGCTGGGTGAAGTACATGCGATCCGGGGCATTCTTCTCCCAGTAGTATGCGCATTCCAGTAAGTTTTTACAGTCAGCCGTAGGTCCCATAGGTTACCTCCTCGTGAGTTTAAAACGTTGCTGGTGGATGTATAGGACTATGAAAAATACAACATATTGTCAAGGGGATAAGACTCAGGGGAAGCCGGATTCAATGGCGCATCTCAGATTGGGGCAACCACCCCGTCCAGCTCAATCAACCTAATCAAGCCCATCAACCTTTATAATGACCAGGGTGATGTCGTCTTCGGATTTTTGTCCCCGGGTGAACTGGCTCAGTTCGTTATAAACGGCGTTTAATATATCGCTGGATCCGGCCCTGGCGTTTTTTCGAATGATGTTACGAAACCGCTCCTTGCCGAACATTTCGCCCTGGCTGTTGACGGCTTCCCAGATGCCGTCTGTTCCGATGGCAATTATCTGGCCGTTGGTCAATCCGCCCATGTTATTTTCCTGGTAGGTAAAGTCTTCTTTCACTCCCAGGGCAACCCCGCTGCCTTTCAGTTCCTGAAATTCATCCCGCTCGGGATCATAAACAAGAGCGGGATCGTGGCCGGCCCGGACCCAATCGATACGATCATTGTCGGGATCGATGGTCAGATAAAACAGGGTCATAAATCGGCCGCTCTCTAAAACATCCTGGGTCAGATGGTGGTTCATGGCCGTGATAATCTCTGAAATGGTTCCAGGCTGAGAGGCCCGCATTCGTAAAAAAGCCCGGGCGGTGGTCATCAGCAGGGCCGAATCAACACCGTGGCCGGAGATGTCTCCCACCACGACACTAAACGGACCCTTTTTAGAACCGCGCCGCCAGAGAAAATCAAAATAGTCGCCACCGATCTCATCGCAGGAGACGTTCCGGCCGGCGATATCAAGTCCCGGCACCACCGGCTTTTCCTGGGGCAGCAAACTTTTCTGGACCTCACCGGCAAGCGTCAGGGCTTTCTTGTGTTCGGTCATGTCTGTTACAAAAGCCATGTTGCCGATAACATTTCCCTTATCATCCCTGAGGGTGCTGCCGTGAATCAAAACCGGGACCTGACGGCCGTCCTTGGCAATGTATGTGCCTTCAAGCTTTCTATATTCTTTGGCCAGGATGCTCTCGCTGTTGGTCATCATAAACTGCTTGAATTCTTCGGTTGCCAGATCGAGGGGAGTCTTACCAATGATTTCCTCCCGGGAGTATCCCAGCAATTTGCAATAAGCATTGTTGACATCAACAATACGGAGGTTTTCATCCATCAGAAGAAACCCTTCGCCGGCAGTTTCGACAATCCGGCGAAATTTTTCTTCACTTTTGCGCAGCTTTTCTTCTGCCAGCCTGCGCGCGGTGATATCGACCAGTATGCCCTGATTATAGGTTTTGTTACCGGCCGCATCCCGCTCCACGGATGTCTGGTCTTCCACCCAGCGAACATCACCGTCTTTGGTTAAAAGCCGATACACCTGGGTGTATTCTTCCACATCTTTTTCCGCGTAGTCTTTAATTTCCTCCCCCAGCCGCTCCATATCATCGGGGTGTACAATATCTCTGAAATGAATCCGACCGCTCAAAAACTCTTCGGCCGTATAGCCCAGCTGTCGAATGTTGTCGGAGACATAAACCAGCGTTGATTTGTCATCTGCTTTTCGTCGGAAAAGGATTGCCGGACTTTTGTCAATGATCACCTCCGCCATGCGCAGGGCTTCTTCAGTCTGACCCCGGTCCAGGCATTCGCGCTCGAGGGCCCGGGCGCGTTCCTCAAAACGAGCCTGCAACTCCTTGTATGACTTTTCAACATCTGCCAGATGATTCTGCAAAGCCTGGGTTCCGGCCGCTTGCTGTCTGAGAGCCTTCAGCTCTTCGATCAGCTCATCTTTTGATTTTTCCAAATCCGATTTCATGTTACCCATCCTTTAATCTTTCATAGCAGGGCTGTCTTAAACTACCATCATTTGAAAAGATAGTTGCTTTTGTCTTTGAGAAACTCGAAATCCGAAAACCGAAATTCGAAACAAATCCGAATATACAATGACAAAAATTCGAAACTCTATTCTTCCCTATATTTATCCTAACTAGTAGTTGATTAAACCACCACAAATTTTAGAATTTTAGGAAATTTGAATTTTGAATTTGTTTCGGATTTCGAAATTCGTATTTCGAATTTACTATCCATCTTCCATCTATCGAAAGCCACAAAGCCACAATGATGGTGTGGTCCGGCTTAAGACGTTGACGACCTTGATAATATGTGTGTGGCGCTGCCCAAAAAGATCTCGGCGGCTTCACCTTCAGTTTCGGAAAGCGTCGGATGAGGATGAATGCTAAGGGCCATGTCTTCGGCCAGGGCTCCCATTTCAATGGCCAGCACGCCCTCTGAAATCAATCCCTCCGTATCGCGACCGGCGATGCCCACCCCGAGGATCCGTCCGGTGTCCGGATCAACAATTATTTTGGTCAAACCTTCCGGAGCACCCATGGTGGCGGCCCGGCCTGAAAATTTCCATGGAACTCGCTGCACTTTTACTGATCG
>JAIVWA010000591.1:0-3140 GCA_049190255.1 Gammaproteobacteria bacterium
AATTTTTGCGGCGCTATTTGAGTTATAGGGTTCAGGTGTCGGAATAGGTGTCGGGTGTCAGGTGTCAGCGATTAGGGTCGAAATTTCTGAAGCCTTGACAATGCTTCTTCCTTAATCTCCTTTATCAATATTGATGACGCTACGCTTTATCTATTTTAAAACAAGCGAACCGCAGAATATCGAATGTCGAACCGCAGAATGTCGAAGGGTGGTTTCGCTTCGCTCAGTCTTTTTTAAAATGGACCGTTCGACACAAAAGCTCACGACAGGCAGAATTCATTTATTCGACGTTCGATGTTGGACGTTCGATGTTCGATGTTCATTAGTTTCTTCTTCGATTTGACTGGACGCTCGCGGCCAAGGCGGCGCTGAACCCTGAACCTCTGAACCCTTGAACCCTGAACCTGCCCGTTACTTCAGCAACTCCAACGCCACCCTGCAATGGGTTTCCACCCCCAGCGGCAGGATATCTTCATTGAACATAAATTGGGGGTTGTGGACCGGTGCATAGCCTTCACGTCCGGCCCCGAGGGCAAAAAAACAGCCCTTCGACTGTTGCAGAAAATACGACATGTCTTCGCCGCCCATGGTCTGCGCAGGCTCAACCACCTTCTCCTGCCCCACGACTTTTGCTGCGCAGCGACGCACCACTTCGCACATGGAATCATCATTAATGGTGGGAGGATACCCTTTGGAAAATTTCAACTCAAAATCAGCCCCCATGGATTCACAGACCCCGCGAATGACTCTCTCAAGACGCTGCTCCCAGGAATCCCAAATGTCGAGATTAAAGGTGCGGGTGGTCCCGCACATCTCAGCTTCCCCGGGGATTATATTGAACGTGGTTCCGGCATGAAAGCTGCCGACGGTAACCACGGTGGGCTCCAGCGGGTGCATGTGCCGGCTTGAGATGCGCTGCAGGGCGTTGACCACCTGGGTGCCCACCTCCAGTGCATCAATGCACATATGCGGCATAGCACCGTGCCCGCCCTTGCCGATAATCTTGAGATCAAACCGATCCATGGCCGCCAGAAAGGGTCCGGACCTGACACCGATGGTTCCTTCGGGAATTTCGGGCCACACATGACAGCCGATGGCATAATCCACTTTGGGGTTTTCCATTACCCCGGCATCGATCATGGGCTTAGCGCCGCCAGGTCCTTCTTCGGCCGGTTGAAAGATAAATTTAATTGTCCCGCTAAGATTATCTTTAATCCGGCTTAATACGGTCGCCGCCCCCAACCCCATGGCCATGTGCGCGTCATGGCCGCAGGCATGCATCACGCCTTCGTGGGTGGAGGCGAACTCCAGACCGGTTTCTTCCTGCAGTAAAAGGGCATCCATGTCGGCCCGGATCATCAGGGTCGGTCCCGCTCTGCCGGTTTCCAGCAATCCGACCACCCCGAACTGAGCAATTTCGGTCTGAACCTCCAGCCCTTCCCGTCTTAAGTAGTCCGCCACATAGGCGGAGGTTTTTTCTTCGGTATAGCCTATTTCCGGAATGCGATGCAAATCGCGACGCGAATTAATGACCAACTCTTTGTACTCACTGACCAGTTTACGGATATCAAGCATACTTGTACCTCTTAGTATTATTAATAGATTTATATCTTAATTGAGAGTAAAATACAGGCACAAGGCGTAAGGCCAAGGATTTTGTCTTTTTTTATGTTTTTTGGCCCTGCGCCGTGCGCCTATTCTTATTTTCCGCATTCCGCATCTTTAGCCGCGGCATAGTCCCGCCCTATCGGACGACGACGGGTCCAACTTCCCGCCGGGGCGTAGGCGTAAGCCCCTATGGGCCGGAGGCCGAATTCTTGAAACCCTATACCCTTTACCTTACACCTTTTAGTTTTATGCTACCAGCAACCAGTATCCAGTATCGAGCTTCCAGTATCCAGCGACCAGACACCAGCAACATTCTATGCCATTTTCCCTTCATGGTATCAACGGAAAAAAGAAATTTGCGGATTAATTAAATACTTGACAACCTATCCGGCAGCACATAATATTTTATGAGCATATACTCATAACTAAATACTATATTCAAGAATATTTATCATATCAACTAATTGACAACTCGTCCGGCGTTGCCCAATATCGCAACCGTGAAAAAATATGCCGAAACCCTTGTCAGCGCATGACATATATTCTATAAAAAATTGAAACAATCAAAGGAGAGATAAATGAACACAACTCGTGATTGGGAGAAACCGATTCGAAGATTGGAGCACTTGATGAGGCTGAGGTCCTTTCCGGTGGCATTCAAGCTTTTGGAAGACAAAACGGCACTTGCCGAAATCCCATTTATACGCCGGCTGAAGAATAAATCCACCCTTTGCCAGTTGATTAGCCTAGTCCGAAACTTTGACTGGACTATCGGGGCCGATCTTGATGATTTTATGTCGGTGATGTGTGCCTCCATTATCGGACTGACCGATATCCCCGACTATATGAAAGATGGTACATTTAGAAGCATCGTATGGACCAAGAGCCGGGCGGACGGGAAAAAGTTTGAAAACGCCATCCCCCGACTGCCGCTGGATAAATATGAGGCTGTGGCGATGGCCCCCCTGGTGTATAATCCTTTTGATCCTGACATTGTTCTGATCTACGCCAACCCCGCCCAGATCATGCTGCTGATCAATTCCCTTCAATTCGAAGACTATGAGGTGATGCAATTTAATTGTGTCGGCGAAACCTCCTGTTCCGACGCCATTGCCAGATGTTACCTGGACGGCAAACCGTCTGTGACCATTCCCTGCTATGGCGAACGTCGGTACGGCCATGCCCAGGACGATGAGATGGTCATGGCTCTTCCGGCCGAAATGATGGACAAAGCCCTTCGGGGCATGGAGGCCCTGTACCGGCGGGGAATCCGCTACCCCATCAGCTACGCTGGTGCGGAGACCGATGTAACCCATGCGTTTCCGGCGGCCTATGGCGGAGATGAAACGATCAACATGCTCAGGGGCAGTGACAACAGGCTGCTGCTGGGGGTAACGGGCAGTATTGCCACCGGAAAGACCACCGTGGCCATGATGCTGGAAGAACTGGGTGCACGTACCATTGATTTTGATGTTTTGAGCAGAGTGGTGGTTGAACCCGGCAAACCGGCCTGGAAGGATATTGTCGCTTTT
>JAIVWA010000592.1:0-3136 GCA_049190255.1 Gammaproteobacteria bacterium
TCCCGCTGTTAACTACGCCCTGGGCTTCCATCAGGTCACCAAGTACATCTCCATGGGTCCGGCCGGCTTCATGTCGATCTACCAGCCCGTCGACCTGATGGACCTGACCGTCGGTATGAAAGCCTGGAATGCGCTGCCGAAGCATTTGAAAATATTTGTGGAGATGGAGGTTCACGTCTATTCCGATATGCATCACGCCGCCATCCAGAAAGCCGACCAGGAAGCCTGGGTCAAGTTCGAAGAAGCCGGCACGGTGGTCACCCGCCTGAGCCAGGAGGACGTCGAGGCCTTCACCAAACTGGCCGTACCGCTGTGGTACAAGTGGGCCAACCGGGATAAATACGCAGCCAGGGTGTTCAAGATCCAGCTCGACTACATGATGTCAGGCAGCCTGGGCTATGCCAACCCGGATATGGTTAAGGGCCAGACGCTGAAGTTTGTCTAAATACTATTCCCAACCTTTGCCGCTGGCAGTTTAGCAGCGAATAGGAACCGCCCCAGGGGCGGTTCCTATTTATTTAATCGGCTTAATTAATCGGTTTTTAATGAATTACCAATAGCCAAAATCTGATTTTTTTCGACGGATTCGTGATGCACGGCCGAAAAAGTATTTAAACATAATCTTAGAGTTAGGATAGATTTATGCCATACATTACTTTTGTATTACCCCACTGGCTCTACTGGGGCGGATTAATTGTCGTTCCCCTTATCGCCATGTACAGCGTTCGCCAGCAGAGAGGAAAGCAAGTAGACGGCATCATAACAAAGCGCATCGCCTATATGCTTTGGCTCTGCTGCGGATTTGCCGGCTTCCACCGCTTCTACGTCAAAAATTTCTGGGGCTTCGTCTATATTCCCATATTTATCGCGCTATTGCTTTTTAGCGTCCAGGTTCGCAACGCTGTGGATGTGGTTTCCGGTGCCAAGAATGAAGTCAGCATCGCCGAGTTCGACCTGGAGCGGGCCCAGAAGGCGATTGACAAAGGCCGGGACGGTGCCCAGCAAAAGATGGACAAGGCCAAACAGGCCCTGCCAATCGCCCGGCAGAATCTGGCTGAAAAACAGGCAACCCACGATAACTGGTTCCTGTCCGCCAGAATCGCGGCCATCATCATCGGCCTGATGCTGCTGATCGATGCTTTTTTACTGCCGGGAATGCTTAAAAAATGTGCGGCCGCAGAAGCCCGAGTCCCCAAGGCCGAGACCGTCGATAAAATGGCGGAATTTGAAAGGCTTGGTAAAGCCGAAGCCACGATTGATGTAGAAATCAAAAATCCGTTCTTTGTCTGGGTCGACAAAATCAATGGTTATGTCGGAGAGTACGTCAGTTTTTGGTCGATCATCGCCGTATTTGTCTATTACTATGAAGTGCTGGTCCGGTATCTCTTCAATTCGCCGACCAACTGGGCCCACGAAAGCATGTTTCTGATGTTCGGCATGCAGTATATGTTGGCTGCCGGATTCACCCACCGCGAGAACGCCCATGTCCATGTGGACGTTTTATATCATTATTTCCCGCTGCGCATGAAGGCCCTTGTCAACGTGTTGACTTCGATCTTCTTTTTTATTTTTTGTATTGTTTTATTCTGGACCGGCTGGGTGTTTGCAATGGATTCAATGGCCGTGTGGGAGGTGTCCTTTACCGAGTGGGCCATTCAGTACTGGCCGGTAAAGTTAACATTGTCGGCGGGCGCGGTCCTGCTGATGTTGGATGGGATAAGCAAATTGACCAAGGATCTGATCGTCCTGTTTGGAAAGAGGGTATAAACTATGGGTTTGGAAATAGGTATTGGCTGGCTTACATTTTGGATGTTTAGTACATTGATATTTTTGCTCCTGCTGGGTCTGCCGCTGGCATTTGTAACCGGCGGACTGGGAGTGGTGTTTTTATTTTTATTCGGGGATGTGCAAATGCTTCACATTTTGCCGTCGCGCATCTTTCCCTTTATGACCGATTATCAGCTATCGGCCATACCGCTGTTTATTTTTATGGCATCCGTGCTGGCGGCGGCCGGGTTGATCGAAGAGCTGTTTGATGTGGTCTACCAGATTCTCGGCGGTTTGAAGGGCGGTTTGGCCACCGCCACCATTATCGCCTCGACCATTCTGGCCGCCATGGTGGGCGTGATCGGCGCCGCGGAAGTGACCATGGGCATCATCGCGCTGCCGGCCATGCTCAAAAGAAAATACAATCCGGAGCTGGCCTGCGGCTCAATTTTGGCCGGAGGGACGCTCGGCATCCTGATCCCGCCGTCAATTCTGGCGATTATTTTTGCGGTGGTCGCCCAGCAATCGGTGGGTGAGTTGTTTATCGGCGCTTTTTTCCCGGGCTTTTTGCTTTCGGGAATGTATATCCTTTACGTCACAAGCCGCAGCTATATGAAGGAGGGCTACGGACCGGCCCTGCCCAAAGAGGAACGGATCAGTGTCAAAGAAAAAATCAAACTGCTCAAGGGCATTATCGCGCCGATTCTGCTGGTGATACTGGTTTTAGGCGTCATTTTTACCGGCGTCGCCACTCCGGTGGAGGCCGCCGGTATCGGTACCTTTGGGGCCCTGGTGGTGGCGGCCCTGTCGCGCAAACTGTCCTGGACCACTATCTCCAAGGCCGCCACGACCACACTTAAAGCATCCACCATGGTGCTGTGGATCATGTTCGGCGCCAGCATCTTCGTCGGCTTTTACATCGTTAACGGCGGTCAGCAGTTTGTGACCGAATCCCTGCTGGGCACCGGGTTTGGGCCCTACGGCATTTTAATGATCATGATGGTCCTGCTGATCCTGCTGGGCATGTTCCTGGACTGGGTGGGCATTCTGCTGCTGGCGGTCCCGATTTTCGCCCCGATTATGCGCTCCCTGCCCTGGGATGGGGTGTTTGGTCTGCCGGGAGTCCCTCCCGCGGACGTGTCCCTGTGGTTCGGGGTGGTCTACATGGTGAACATGCAGATGTCCTTTTTAAGCCCGCCTTTCGGATACGCTCTTTTTTATCTGAAAAGTGTGGCGCCGCCGGAAATTACCATGGGAATCATATTCCGCGCGGCAGTGCCCTTTCTTTTTTTACAGTCAGTCGGGCTGGCCCTGGTTGTCATCTTCCCCGAAATTATTCTATGGTTGCCAAGGCTGGTTTACGGCAATT
>JAIVWA010000593.1:0-3134 GCA_049190255.1 Gammaproteobacteria bacterium
CTTGGAAACCTGAGTTTAGACGATACCGTTTTATAACAATGCCACTGGTCGTGCCGAGATAAATTCAAGTCGTTGGGATTCCCGCGTGGTGGGATGAAATTCGATAATGTTACCCAGTGGGTGAGGATCATCAGTGATTCAAGTCCCACCTGATTAAAGGTTAGCCACCAGATCAGTAGTGAAGTCCGCGGGCCAGCTCCGAGAGGAGAGTCCGAAGCCGGATGGATCAAGGATGCAGGCTGTGTATTGAGCCCCGAAAAATGTATAGTTGTGGTCACTGGGATAATCCCGCTTGTATGGGAGAAAGCTGACGGCTTCCACTGGACGGAAGGCAGCAGTCCCACATACGTTATGGCAAGCATGAGGGACACCACCGGGGTCTGAGACCAGGGCATGTATTCACGGGGGTAACTTGGGAACTCGGGAGGTCCAGATGTTTTCCTTGTGTTACAAAAATCCGGTTGATGGGTGCCGGTCAGCCAATGAGGCGAAATCCAGGCGCTGGGAAGGGGTGCTCTAACCTGACCAGCGAGCGAAAGTAAAGGAGCAAACAAGGTATCGGGTGAGGATAGCGAAAAGCGAACGAACCCGAGACAGGCATCTGGAAGTCTTAGCGGATCATAGTACCGATGTCCAGGAGCGTAAAGCTGGACGGTAAGGTGGGGAAGTGAGGCCCAAGCGACCCACTGCAGGGAAGGAGAAGCCGGGTATAACGTTTCTCTGGAAGGAACTATGGGAGATACTCAGAGGTCACCAACCATATCCACAGAAAACCAGGGAATTGCGGCAAAGGTTGCCGGCGATTCCGGTCATGGTTTCAAAGATCCGCCAGGAGATGGCCCGCCGCTGTTGGAGGGCGAATCATCGCTTGTACGGATCAGAATGCTGGCAGAGAGTGAGCCGGATCTGGTGTTCACCTCTGTGGCCGACAGGATTGATTTTTACCTGTTAAAGAAATCCTTCCGTCAGGTTCGCAAGAATAAGTCAGCCGGTGTCGACAAGATCACGGCCAAGGAGTACGCCAAGGATCTTGATGAAAACCTCTATAATCTATATCAACGACTGCGCAGAGGTCAGTACGTTGCCACGCCGGTAAAGCGGATTTGGATCGACAAGGAAGGGGGGAAAAAGAGGCCGATAGGTATACCGGCTCTGGAGGACAAAATCGTCCAAAGGGCAGCGTCTACCATCCTGAACGTCATCTACGACGTGAACTTCTTTGATTTTTCCCACGCATTTCGAAAGGGCCACAGCCAGCACAAGGCATTGCACCAATTACGTGAGAAGTGCCGGAAGCTGAACATTGGCTGGATAGTTAGCGCAGATGTTGAAGGACTATTTGACAACATTGATCATAATTTGCTTCGCGGGTTCATTAAGCGAAGGGTCAATGACGGGGGGATGCTGCGTCTGATCGGCAAATGGTTGAACGCAGGGGTGATGGAAGAAGGGATTCTTTCATATCCCGGCAAGGGAGTGCCCCAGGGTGGAGTTATTTCACCGGTGCTTTCGAACATATTCCTGCACTATGTGCTTGACGAATGGTTTGTTGAGCAAGCATTGCCTCGAATGAAGGGAAAATGTTTCATCATTCGCTATGCGGATGACTTTATCATCGGTTGTGAGTTAGGGTCGGACGCAAAACGGATCATGGACGTACTGCCAAAACGGTTCAATGAGTATGGCTTGGCCCTTCATCCGGACAAGACCGCGGTCATCGACTTTAGAAGGCCGCCGTCAAAGGTAAAAGGCAAAGGAAAAGGTACGTTTGATTTTCTGGGGTTCACCTTTTACTGGTCAAAATCCCGTCGAGGCTACTGGGTGATAAAGAAGAAAACAATAGGCAAGCGCCTGTCGCGTTATATGAAGCGGCTGTGGCGGTGGTGTCGCGCAAATCGACATGAGCCGATCAAGGAGCAATATCGAACGCTATGTACGAAGTTGCGGGGCTACTACCAATACTTCGGAGTGCGTAGCAACTATAAGCCCCTTGAGGTTGTATTTGAACACGTAGAGAAGGCTTGGCGGTTCTGGCTCAGCCGCCGCAGCCACAAGGGCGGCATCAGCTGGGAAAAGTTCGAGAAAATCCGAGCCAGTTTTCCATTGCCTAGACCCAGGATAGTCCATAATATCTGATAAGCCAAAAGGGCAGCAAAGTTATGCGCCAAACTGGGTGTCGCCGGTTTGGTTTCCAATGCGGTAAAAAGGGTTGGAACCGAGGAACCGTATGAGGGAAAGCTTCACGTACGGATCTGTGGGGAGGGCGCCGCGTAAGCGGTGCCTTTACCCGGAAGCAGACGGCGTGAAGACCGCGGTTTTACGTAAAGGCCGTGCAAGCTTGAAATTTATTTGGGCCGCTGCTCACCGGCGAACGTTATGTGGCGATAATACTTGAGAATTAATAATTATTGATATATCTTATGATAAATCAAACAATTAAGGGATATTATGATGACAAGAATAACTGTGGAGATTGAAGACTCAAAGGCCGCTATTCTTAAGGAAAAAGCTAAAAAATTCGGTCTCTTACCTGACCAATTTGTTACGGCATCTATCGAGGATCTCATTTCACAGCCAGATCCAGACTTCGAGGCAGCAATGCGTAGAGTTTTGTCTAAAAATCAAGAGCTATATAAGCGGCTTGCTTAATGCGCTATCTTTCCCTCTCAGAAATTCTCGAACTCCATGAACGGATCATTTCCTCATCAGGTGGTTCACATGGAATTCGCGATATCAAAACTCTTGAATCCTCTATCAATCAACCCCGGCAAACCTTTAACCAAAATGACCTGTATCCGGACACAGTTTCAAAAGCAGCAGCTCTTTGTTTTTTTTTAGTAAATAATCATCCATTTATTGATGGCAACAAAAGGATTGGTCATGCTGCTATGGAAACCTTTTTGATTTTAAATGGATATGAGATAACTGCGGGCGTTGATGAGCAGGAACAAATTATGCTGGAGCTTGCATCGGGTAACACAACACTCCAAAAATTTTCAGAATGGTTGAACAATCATAAATCCCACATAACAATGGCATGATCGTGTCCAGATAAATCCGAATCGTTGGGATTCCCGCAAAGCGGGATGAAATTCGATATTGTTACCCAGTGGATGATCGCATATGCCGGAAGG
>JAIVWA010000594.1:0-3128 GCA_049190255.1 Gammaproteobacteria bacterium
TCACCGATGGTCTGATTCAGGTCGGATTTTTCTTTATTCAGCTTTTCGATCGCCTCATTTAATAACTCGATATCCCCATGGATACCGTCCGGATCAACTTTTAATGCTTCCTTGATAAAATCATCGATGGTGGCGCCGCCGCTTAAATTAAGCAATCTTTCATCCAAATTTGATAGATCGGCTTCTATCTGAAGTCGTTTGTCTGATCGCTTTTCGGCCTCGGGCAGGTCGTCATAGCTTGAACAACCGGCTTCCTGGCACATGCCGTTTAGCCGGGTTTCAGTCCTGGTAATTGCTTGAATCGACTTGTCCAAGCGTCCTTTTTCCCTACCCAGTTGATCTTGCAGGGTTTGCCTTTTGGACTCGGCTGTTCGCGCGCGGGTCAAGCGGGTGTTAAGTTCGGCGGTTGCCGCTTCAGCCGGGAGATCTTTTAGATCTTGGGCTGCGGTGTCTGTTAGACCGCTAACCCTTTTTCCAAATTGGTCCGCATCGCGGTCAATACCCTCTATGCGCTTTTGCAGTATGTTGGCCTCTTTCAGCTTGTCAAACAAATCCTTGAGCTCGTTCATCACGGCATTGGCCTGGGGGGGTATGGCGTCAGCATCTAATCCCAGCGGCCGGACCGCTTTTTCCCAATCTTTTTGCCACTGGGCAAGGTCCTTCTCGCTGGATTTAACTTTCAGCTTTGCGTCGGCGAGTTCCTGCTGCCGTTGATTCTTTTCGTTTTCCAACTGTTCCTGTTTTCGGCGACGCTGGTCTTCTTTGGCGATGATTTTGCGCGCCCTTTTAACGAGCTCGCCAAGGGTTTTATCTCCTGGGGCCGGAGCGGCGGAAATACTCAGTAAAATTTGATCCAGAGTTTTAATGTGGGCCCTAATTTCCGTTTTGATCCCATCAACTTTGGCCTTTTTCTCTCTTATTTCGGTTGCTTTTTCGGCCATGGCGTTTTGGTTCCGGATCCAGGCCTGCATTTCCTGGGGGGACCGCGGCGTGAGGCCTGAGGGCTGCCACAGTTCAAGCCATTGCTTATTTAAATCAGCCCTTGCTTTTTCAGCTTCAGCAAGCGCTTTTTTCAGATGATCCCGTTGCTTTTCAAAAGCCGTCCGGTCAGCTATCAATTTGGCTTTGGTGGCCACACGATCTGCCTCGCGCCTAAGCCTGTCGGCTATTTCGTCGGATTGTAGAAGACTGGCCTGAAAGGCTTCTGCCAAAGTAGCGGATGGGGGCAGCTCACTGATATAGTCATCGACTTGCTCGTCTGTCAGGGCTTTACCCTCTATCTTGTCTACTACCAACTGCCATCCTCGGTCCCTGACCGCTCTCATTTTTTGAAGATCTTCTTCGGTGGGGACTTCCTGTTGTAAGCGAAGTTCCTCAATCTGACGCTCGAGATCCGCTAAGGTGTGGGCCAGCTTGTCGTGCGCTTCTTTGATCCGCTGGCAGTTGAGGTTGGCTTCACTGTGCCGTTTTTCAAACATGTTAATGGTTTCCGGTTGAGGGACCGCAAGGCCCTCCAGTTCTTCAACCGAACCGGACCAGAGGGTCTGCTTGTTGAGTTTCATCTCCAATGTTTTCAGGGCAGTCTGGATGTCTGACAGTTCAGCGCGACAGCGTTTTTCATCAGCGACGTGCTCTTCAGTCTGTTCAACGGCGTTTATTAAGTCTTCTATTTGCTTCGGAGCACCAAGTTTTTTCAGCTGCTCATCTAAGCTGCTGATTCGCTGAGTAAGCCTGGGTATCACTTCCCGGGAAGTTTCGATCCGGGTGGTGATACGCTCATACTCGGATCCGAGTTCTTGAATTCGCACCGCATCCGTCTTTTTAATCCGCAGTTGTTCAGCATCGTCGACTGTTAAATCTTCTCGTAAGCTGCGCAGAATTTCTTGGGCTTCATCTCTTAGACTTGCCTTCAGGGTCTCCAATTTGATTCGGTCTTTGGTTGCTTTGCGCTGAGTGCCCAGCTCCTGATAAACTTCCTCGATCAGTTCTGAGGACTCCAGAATACTGTCTGAAATTTCAAGTTCGGCAATGGCTTTTTTAACCGCTTCAATATTTTTGAGAGACTGATCGCGTTCGCTTTTTGAAACGCCTATCTTTGTGAGCAGGTCGCGGCGTTGCTCCGGGAATTCATCCGGCAATAGAACGGCGGTGGCATATTCTTTATGTTCTTCCAGTAGCTCTTTGCGTTTGGCGATTATCGGAAGTGCATCTTGAACCCGCACAAGATGGTGCCCTTCTCGCTGATGCTTCTTTAGATCGCTTTCGACAATTTTTATGCGGTCCTCAGCCTGTTGCCAGGCCTGATAATGATTCTCCCATTCTTGCCCGGGCAACTGCGCCTCGCGCATTTCTTTACGGTTTTTATTAATGCGACTCAGGGCTTCATTGATTTTGGGCCTTTGACCGGATGGACGAAAAAGGGCATCGGCCGCCGATTGCAGCTCATTTTGTATCTCACGCAGGTTGGCGACACCCGAACCGGCGGCAAAGATTAATTGCCCCAGGTTCCCACCGCCTTGAACGATTTCTTGACCTCCGCGAACCAGATCCGGATAGCCGATGCCGAACATGGTTTCGAAAAGGTCAGCGTCGACACCATGTAAAAACTGATGCAGCGTGGAATCTTCGACGACCGTTTGATCGTCGGCCGCACGAAGTGTGTTGCTGCGGCCTTTGCGGCGAATAAATTCCAATTGGTCGCCGTTGCCGGCTTGAATCGTCGCTCCGATGCGCATTTTGGCGTAAGGGTGAAGAAAATCGTCCGCTGATTGTCCCGGGATGCCGTAAAGAAGGCGACGCAAAGCTCTCAAGGCGGAGCTTTTGCCGGCCTCATTGGGCCCATATATCACATGCAAGCCCTCATTGCCGGCGCTCAAATCCATGGTAACATCGGTAAACGGTCCGTATGCGATCAGCCTCATCTCAAGTATTTTCATTCCGCAACCCCTTTTCGCATCAACCGCTGAAGCAGCATCGGGCGCACTTGTTTCAAAATTCCAGTGAGCCAATCAAAATCGTCAAACTTGAGGCTGTCTGAATCTCCCTTCAGTTCTTTGGGAATTTTTTTCTCAATATCGCTGAACTCCTCTGACAGTGTGAGCACCATATCCGGGTTGGAAGACATTTCA